>JAISNB010000202.1 GCA_031276435.1 Burkholderiaceae bacterium
CTGGCAACAGGCAGGCGCAGCGCGCAGCACAGGCCGCCCAGCAGGCTGCGCCGCACGGTCAGTTGGCCGCCGTAGGTTTCGGCGATGTCGCGCGCGATGGCCAGTCCGAGTCCGTGGCCCGCAACGTTTTCATCAAACCGCTGGCCGCGCCGGGCCACCTGTTGGAGTTGTTCTTCGCTCAGGCCGGGGCCGTCGTCCTCGATTTGCAGGACGATGTGTTGCGCGCCGTCCGCGTGCAGGCCGATGCGCACGCGCCCTCTGGCCCATTTGCCCGCGTTGTCCAGCAGGTTGCCGGCCATTTCCTCAAAGTCAGAGGCTGCGCCGCGCCAGCGCAGCAGGGCAAGCTGCGGCGCGCTGGCGCTGTCGGTTTCCCATTGCAGGTTGCGGTTTTGGTGGATTTTGCCCATCAGGGCGATCAGGCGTTCGATGAGGGCGCCCAGTTCTACCCAGTTGCCGCTGCCCGCGCCGCTGGCAAAGCGCGCCAGGTGCTGGTCGATGGTGTGCGAGATGGCTTGTACCCGGCTTTGCAGCCACGCTCCGGAGACGCTTGGCTTGCGCGCTTCGATGCCCAGTACGGCCAGCGGTTTTTTGAGCGCGTGGCTCAGGTCGGCGGCCTGGTGGCGCGCGCGTTCTGCCACCTGGGCGTTGCGTTGCAGCACTTGGTCGATGGTGGCGGCTACGGGGTCCAGGTCTGGCCCGTAGCCTTGTCCGATGGCTGGCGCGTCGCCCGAGTGCACGCGGCCAAGTTGTTGCCGCAGGCGGCGCAGCGGGCGCAGGCAAAAGCGCACGGTGGCGATGGCCAGCAGCGCCAGCGCCAGCATGAGGAGGATTTGCGTGGTTAGCAAAATGCGGTCGATGCGCTGCCATTCCTGCAATACGCCGTCCATGGGGCCGAAGACGTAGATGCGGGCGCTCTGGCCGTCGAGCATGACGGTTTCGGCCACGCCCATCAGCGGGCGGCCTGTGGGGTCGTCCAGGGCAAGGCGCGTGCCGCTGCCGCTGCTGCTGCCCTCGGAGATGTCGCGCGCGCGCTCCAGCCGCAGCGGGCTGTCCCAGCTTGAGCGCGACTGGCGCTGCCCGCTGCCGGCGCGCTGGACGATCCAGTACCAGCCCGAGAAGATGCGGCCAAAGTCGCCTTGTTCGGCGCGGTTGCCGCGCGTGCCCAGGAGCGGGTCGCTTTCAAATTGGGCCGACAGGTGTTGCAGCCGGTCGCGCAACTGGTTTTCAAAGCTGCGCTGCACGGTGGCGTGCAGGCGCTCGCGCAGCAGCCAGCCGCCCATGCTGGTGGCCGCAAAGGTGGCGACCACGATGAGGACGATCAAATGCGCGGCCAGCGACCAGTGTTCAACACTGCTGCTGCGGCGGCTGCGCATTTTCGGCTCCTTGCAGGCGAAAGCCCCGGCCTCTTTCGGTGTGGATGAGCGCGTGCGGTGCCAGTTTGCGCCGGATGCGGCTGATGAGCACGTCCAGCGTGTTGGAGTCCGGGTCCAGATCGCGCGCGTAGACGTGTTCGGCGATGTCGGCGCGGCTGACCAGTTGCCCGTGGTGGCTTGCCAAGTGGGCCAGTATGCGCTGCTCCTGCGCGGTCAGGCCCAGGGGTTTGCCATCCAGCGTGAAGCGGTCGGCGGTGGTGTCGTAGCTCAGGGGGCCGATGCGCAGCACGGGCCGCGCGTTGCCGACCGAGCGCCGATGCAGCACGCGCAGGCGGGTTTGCACTTCTTCGTGCAGGAAGGGTTTGGTCAGGTAGTCGTCGGCACCGGCCTGGAAGGCGTCCAGTTTGTCGCTCCAGCGCCCGCGCGCGGTGAGCACCAGCACGGGAAAACCCTGCCCCTGCTCGCGCCAGTGCCGCAGCACCGAGATGCCGTCCTGCCGGGGCAGGCCCAGATCGAGCACGGCGGCGTCATAACGCTCCACGCAGCCCAGCGCGCGCGCCTGGTCGCCGTCGGGGCAGGTCTCGGCAACCATGCCCGCCTCGCGCAGCGCCGCTTGCAGGCCGCGGGCCAGTTCGGCGTCGTCTTCGACAATCAATACCCGCATCAGCGCAACGCGTCCTCTCCGATGATCTGGCCGGTCAATGCGTCGACGTGCGCTTCGATGGCGCGGCCACCGGGCAGCAGCAGGTCCACCTCGTAATAGGGCTGGCGCTGGCGCGTGAGCTTCAGCTCGGCCTCGATGGCGCGCGCCTTGTAGCGTTTTTCCACCATGGCGATGAGCGTGTCGACGCGCATCAGGCGCGCCGCCATTTCTGGCGGGATGAGCGGATCGGCCAGCGGCTGGCCAGTTTGGGCGTCGGCGCGCAGCAGCCGCACGGCGCCGTCTTTTTGCAGCAGCTTGATTTCGTAATACGGGGACGAGGCGACGGGGTTGTCTTCCAGCTCGATTTCCAGCACCGCCGCCACCGCGCTGCCCGGCGGCTGCGCGGCCAGCACCTGGCGCGCGACGGCGGCCATGGGCAAAAGCCGCGCGCCCGGCGCGTCGGGCCGGGCGATTTCGCGGCCTGTCACCGCGTCCACATACAGCGTGGTGCGCTGTCCGTTGAGCAGCTTGATCTCGTACCAGCGCCGCCCGTCGCTGCCGCGCTCAAGCTCAATGTCCAGAATGCGGCTGGCCGGGTAACGCTGCTGCACGCCGCTGAGTATTTCCGGCAGGGCCTTGAGCTTGTTGGATTGCACTTCGCGCTGGACGATCTCGTGCTCGGCCTGGGGCCACGCGGGCGCGCCAGCCAGCGTGAGGGCCGCCAGCGCAAAAGAAAAAAACCGGGCCGGGAAGCGGAGATTTTTCACGCGGCCATCATAGGCCAGCTTCCTGAACGCAAGGTGAACAAGCGGTTCACGCCCGGTTCAGGCGCGCCGCCGCACACTGCCTGCGCGCCTGTCCAATGGGTGGCGGCGCGCACAGGCACATTCCAACCACGTTGAAAAGGAAAAGCAATCATGCGACAAAGCCGTTTTAAACAATCCCTGATGGCGCGCCGCCACTTCTGGCTGGCTGCTTTGCTGGTCTGCGGCGCTTTGCTGACCGCCTGCGGTGGCGGCGGCGGGGACGACTCCGGCGCCAGCGGCGGCGGCGATATTGGCGGTGGCGGCAGCGGCGGCATTGATGCCAGCGCGCTGGTGTATTCGCAAGGCCGGGTCGAAGGCCTGGGCCAGATCCTGGTCAATGGCGTGTACTTCGATCCGTCGCAAGCCGCCGTGCTGACCGACGATGGCAGTGCCAGCACGCCAGAGGCCGTCAAACTGGGCATGGTGGTTCAAGTGCTGGCGCCACAGGCCCAAACCAACGCCCTGGGGCAATTGACCGCGCCCGCGCAAGAGATCCGCTACGGCAGCGAGATCGAAGGCCCCGTCACCTGGGTGGGCGCGGACGCCATGACCGTGCTGGGCCAGACCGTCCGTTTTGACGCCAACACCGTGTTCGAGGAAGGCCGCGCGGCCACCTTGCGCACGGGCATCGTGGTGGAAGTGCACGGACTGCGCGACGCGCAAGGCCAGGTGCAGGCCAGCCGCATCGACATCGAGGACGACTGGGACGATCCCTACAAACTCGTCACCGACATTGCGGCGCTCGATCTGGCCGCCCGCACCTTCACGGCAGGCAACGCCGTCATCTCCTGGGCGGCCATCGCGGCCCACACACCCGCGCTCAGCAACGGCCAGCGCGTGCGCGTTGCCCTGGCGCGCCAGCCCTTGCCCAACGGGCAATGGCAGGCAACGGCGCTCAGGCTCTACAGCACGCTGGCCGCCGACCTCTCTGGCGGCTCCGGCGGTGGCAGTGGCGGTGCGGGCGGCAGCGCCACGGGCGTCAAGGTCGACATCGAGGGCTATGTGACCCGCGTCACCGGCGCGCGCCAGTTTGTCGTCGCAGGCGTCACCGTAGACGCCAGCGGCGTGGCCTATTTCCCGTCCACCCTGGCCGTGGGCAGCGCCGTAGAAGTAGAAGGCATCTTGCGCAACGGCGTACTGACCGCCTACCAGGTCGAGCTGGAACGCCACATCGACCGCAACGACGGCTTTGAACTGGAAGGGCGCATCACCGCCGTCAACGCCAGCGCCCTGACCTTCCAGGTCAACGGCATGACCGTCTACTACGGCAACAGCCGTTTTGAAGATGGCACGGCCCGCCAACTGGCCGTGGGCGTCCGGGTAGAAGTCAAAGGCGCGCTCTCTGCCGACGGCAACGTGGTCAACGCCACGGAAATCGAATTTGACGACTGACACGCGCGCCACCGCGCCTGAACGCCTGACCACCCGCGCGCGCCGCCCCGCCCAAAGCCGCGCGGCGCAAGACAAGCAGGCAAAGTGGACCAGAATCGCCCCAACCGTCCCCCGGATGCTTCAAAATCCGGGGGACTTTTTATTTGCAAAATGCAAACAAAATCATTCATTTTTAAAACACTACGCCGCGCGCGCTGGCAAGCAAGTGCCAGACAGCGGCAGAGGCCATCTTTTCCACCGCATCCCGCAGCCAGCGTCAGAACACGGCTGGCGCGGCGCGCAAAACCGGGGCTGCGCCACCTGCCGCATGGATACATCCTGCCGCAATCCGTGTAAGAAAAATGGTTTCATTTTGTCGCACCGTTTTGCGTGTGGTTTTTTGGCGCGTCAGCCTCAAAAGGTGCCCAAAAATATGTGAGAATGCCTGCCGTTCATCGTCTTTCACACTGGAGGTTTTCATGTTGTTGCATCGCATTTTTGTCATCCGCTTTTTCGTGGCCTGTCTGCTTGGGCTGCCGCTGCTGGCGTTTGCCGCGTCGCCGTCGGCATCGTCGCCAGAGGGCACGGTCAAGGAATTCTTTGAACTGATCGCGGCCAACCGCCCTGAAGAGGCCGCGGCGTTCCTTGAGTTCAATAAGCATAGGAACGAGAAGGGCGATGTGTCGGAGAAGGAGAAGGAATTTTGGAAGGCGTACCAGAAAGCGATAGGACCGGACATGGCCAAAGGCCTGCACAAGTCATTCCAGAAGTCGGGTGGCATCAAGTCGGTCGAGACCAAACTCGTCAGCCAAGAGGGCGACACGGCCGTCGTTGAATTCACCATGGCATTGGGCAATGGCAAAAAAGAGACCAACAAGATCAATCTGGTCAAAGAAGACGGGCGTTGGGCGATCCTGTTGAAATAAGCACTGGCGCGCAAAACAGCAAGGCGCACGCCAAAGCATCGTTTGCCTTGCTTGGGTATTCATTATTTTACTGGAGGTTTTCATGTTGTTGC
The DNA here is from genome assembly GCA_031276435.1 of Burkholderiaceae bacterium. Classification (GTDB taxonomy): domain Bacteria; phylum Pseudomonadota; class Gammaproteobacteria; order Burkholderiales; family Burkholderiaceae_C; genus Ottowia. The sequence goes on from JAISNB010000202.1 coordinate 5,212, forward strand.
ATCGCATTTTCATCATTCGTTTTTTCATGGCCTGCCTGCTTGGGCTGCCGCTGCTGGCGTTTGCCGCGTCGCCGTCGGCGGCGTCGCCAGAGGGCGCGATCAAGGAATACTATGAACTGGTCGCGGCCAACCGCGCCGAAGAAGCCATCGAGTTTTATTCGATCAAGAACATCAAGGACACCGATCTGACAGAAGTCAAAAGCAAGCTGAAATCGCTTGTTGAAGTACAGTACAAACTCATCCAGGGGCGGGACGGCTTGAAAGCGGTCGAAACAAAGCTCATCAGCCAAAAGGGCGACAAGGCGTTTGTCGAATGCAGCCTGGTTTATGGCAATGGTAAAAAAGACACCGAGAAAACCGCCATGATCCGGGAAGATGGCCGCTGGAAATTTCATGAGGAATAGCCACTGACGCGCAAAACAACGGGGCGCGCGCTGAAACAGCGTTTGCCTTGCTGCACATCATTTTTAACCGGAGATTTTCATGTTGTTGCATCGCATTTTTGCCATCCGCTTTTTCATGGCCTGTCTGCTCGGGGCGCTTGTGGCTGCGTGCGGGACGTCGTCGTCATCGTCGCCGCCCGAGAGCACGGTCAAGGATTTCTACAAGGCCATCGCGGATAACCGCATTGACAACGCCATGGCGCTCGTCTTGATTGAGGATGTCAAGGACAACGAACTGACGGCGGCACAGCAAATAATGTTGGGCATGCTGTTCTCGGAAATCGAGAAAGACGGCGGCCTGAAGTCAATCGATACAAAAGTCATCACCCAGGAGGGCGATGTGGCAGTTGTCGAAGTCACCCTGACATTTGGCAATGGCGAGAAATGGAATGCCGGCAAGAGTGTTCTGGTAAAAAAAGATGGCCATTGGAAGATTCAGTTCATATAACTGTGGGCGCACCGTTTGCCTTGCTGCCCATCTTTTTATTGGAGGTTTTCATGTTGTTGCATCGTATTTTTGCCCTCCGCTTTTTCATGGCCTGCCTGCTTGGGGTGCTGCTGGTTGCGTGCGGGACGTCAACATCGCCGTCGCCCGAGAGCGTGGTCAAGGATTTTTACAAGGCCATTGCGGACAACCGCACTGAAGACGCCATGGCACTCGTCTTGATCGAGGAGGTCGAGGAGAGTGAACTGACGGCGGCCAAAGGCATACAGCAAATGATGTTTGACATACTGTCATCGGAAATCGAAAAGAGCGGCGGCTTGAAGTCGGTCGAAACCAAGCGCATGAGCCAGGAGGGCGACACGGCCGTTATCGATGTTACCCTGACCTATGGCAATGGCAAGCAATGGAAGGCTGGCATGCGCATTCTGGTCAAGAAAAATGGCCGCTGGGTGATTGATGCCAGTGGGTGAATGATGCCAGTCGAAATAACCAAAGGCGCGCGGCAACAAGGTGCGCCGTTTACCTTGTTGCCTGCCATTTTTTTATTGGAGGTTTTCATGTTGCTGCATCGCATTTTTGCCATCCGCTTTTTCATGGCCTGCCTGCTCGGGGCACTGCTGCTTGCGTGCGGGACGGTGGCGTCAACGCCAGAGGGCACGGTCAAGGAATACCTCAAGGCGGTGGCGGACAACCGCGCCGCGGATGCCGTGGCGTTTTATGAACTCGGGAATGTCAAGGACAATGACCTGACCATGGTCAAGGGCAAACTGCAAATGATGATTGGCGCGGAGTATTCGCGCATGCAGGACGATGGTGGCTTGCAATTGGTCGAGACAAGAATTGTCAGTCAGGAAGGCGATGCGGCCACCGTCGAGACCACCCTGACCATGGGACAGGGTAAACAAGAGACCAACAAGGTCGATCTGGTCAAAAAAGAGGGCCGCTGGATGATTCAGTTGAACTCTCTCATGGACCGCTGGCGCCTGAAACAGTAGCAAAGCGCGGCGCGCAGACGGGCGGGCGTACCGTGTTTGCCTTTTGCGGATTGCCTGTTTTGACAAGACGCGCTTGCGTGACGCCCAAAAAACATGGCGCAGGTTTTGCGGGGGGCGCGTTTTTTGCGCCCGCGCCAGCCGGGCTGGCAGGATATGTGAGAATGCTTGCCGTTCATCATTTTTTTACAGGAGGTTTTTTCATGTCAAGGCATCGCGTTTTTTCCATCCGTTTTTTCATGGCCTGCCTGCTCGGGGCGCTGCTGGCCGCGTGCGGGGCGTCGTCGCCGGAGAGCACGGTCAAGGATTTTTACAAGGCCATCGCGGACAACCGCACGGATGACGCCATGGCGCTCATCCTGATCGAGGACGTCAAGCAGAGCAATCTGACGGCGGCCAAGGGCAAGCTGCAAATGATGTTTGGCATGCTGGCCGCGGAAATCGAGAAGGGCGGCGGCCTGAAGTCGATCGAGACGAAGATCATCAGCCAGGAGGGCGATGTGGCCGTTGTCGAAGCTACTCTGGTATTGGGCAATGACAAGCAAGAGAAGGCTGGCAAGACCAATCTGGTCAAGAAAGATGGCCGCTGGATGATTCAGTTGAAATAACCACAGGCGCGCGCAAGATGCCAGGGGCTGTGCGATGGCGGGCGCTGCATTTGGGGCGCCGGGGCGCTCTGGCTTTGGCGGCGGTGGCGCTGCTGCTTCTTTTTTGCGTTGGGTGGGCCGTCGGTTTTGGGGCGCGCTTGCCCACGGCAGGCGCGCCGCTGGGTTTGCCGCCCGCCGTGGATGCCCGCGTGAAGGCGGGCGATCTGATTTTCCGCATTGGCAACGAGTGGCAAAGCGACGCCGTGCGCGGTGCGGGCGCTTTTTTTGCCGCGCCACGCACGGAAAAGCGCGGCGATCCCTACAGCCACGTTGGCATGCTGGTTGGCGCGCCCGGCCATTGGCAGGTGTTGCATTCGGTGCCCGCTGAAGCGCCGGGGCGCAAGAGCGCGGTGGTTGTGGACGATCTGGATTTTTTTGTCGCGCCAGAGCGCGCGCGCGGCATTGCGATTTACCGCGTAGAGGCCGACGAGCAGGCCCGCGCCGCCGCTGTGCGCCACGCGCAGGCGCGGCTTGGCGTGCCGTTTCGCATTGTTGCCGACGATGCCGAAGGCCAGTACTGCACCACGCTGATCTGGTTCGCCTGGCAAAAGGCGGGCGTTGATTTGGGCGCGCGTTTTGAGCACTTGAACGCGCCTTTGGCCGCGGGCAACTACCTGTTGCCGCACAGCCTGCGCATGGCTGAGCGCCTGCGCCTGCTGCATGCCGCGGGCGACGACGGCGCTGCGCCGCCGTAGGCACGCCATGCCCTTGCGGGCAGGCGGCGGCGGCAAGCGGTGGCCGCGCGCCAATGGCTTATTCGATGGCTACGGCGCGCGCTCGCAATGGCGGGACGCCTGTTTTTTTTACGCTTGCCTTGCTTTCATGGACTGCGCCGCTGCGCGCCGCGCAATGACGGGGCAGGACGGGGGCACACACTCTCCCACTTGTGGGAGAGTGAGGAAGGCAGGCGTGCACATTCATCCATTGCCCTTGCCC
>JAISNB010000077.1 GCA_031276435.1 Burkholderiaceae bacterium
GAGCTGGCTTGCCACCGTACTCTGGAACATGGCCAGCCAGCGCCTGTCGGCCAGCCTGTGCGGACAACTGATCGTCAGCGAAACCCTGTTCGCGCTGATCTACTCGTTTCTGTGGGATCACGCCTGGCCCAGCACCGTGCAAGCCATCGCGGCGCTGCTGTTCGTTGCGGGCATCGTGTTCTCGGTTCGGGCGCATCGATAGGACTGCGCTGCGACAGCATAGGCATCTACACACTATATTTTCCCCGCCATGCTGTTGTTCCTGAAGGACAGAACTCGCGAAGTCTCTGAGTTGTTGGGGAGAATAATGCTCAAGGGTATCGAGCAAAGCGAAGAGCATGAAGACGCCTTCAAGCAGCGCGGGCAGGGTGATGGGATGGGAAGGTTTCATTTGGCGTCCGGACAGGCGCACAAGAAAATCCTGGGTTTGCTTGGCCGCATCGCTCTGTTTGCGGGCGAGACGCCAGACCAGAAGACAAGCATGAGTTGCAATAAGCAAGCGCTTGAAGATGGCGCCGCCGCTTTCCTGTTCCTCTCCCAAAAGAGGAGTTTATTTGCAGCGCATTCGCGCCGTTTATAGAGCAAGTGGATTGCTACGCGCCTTTGGCGTTCGCAATGACGCGGTGCGGAGCACTGCGACATCATTCCGTTTCGCACGAATGGCGAGGCAGGGTCGTTGTCGCGTCGCTTTGCTCCCCGCAGTGCCGAAAAGAAGGGGGTGCACTACATTCACCGGGTACTCTTGCAAAGGCAGGCTGGCGAAGGCAATGAAGGGATGTGCGCGGTGGCGCGAAAACCACGCACAGTTTCAGCTTGACTTGATGAATGACACGCGCGCTCGGCGGCGACGCGGTTGCTGTGCTGGCTTTGCCTGCGCTTAGCGCACGCGCATGCCCGCTTTGGCGCCAGCGCCCAGCTCCAGGATGTGGATGCCGCCGCCTTCGGTTTTGTCGTCGCCGCTGGCGGCCAGCACCATGCCTTCGCTGACGCCAAATTTCATCTTGCGCGGCGCCAGGTTGGCGACCAGTACGGTGAGTTTGCCTTTGAGCGCCTCGGGCTGGTAGGCGCTGGCGATGCCGGAGAACACGTTGCGCAGTCTGGGCGCGCCGCTGGCGTCGGTTTCGCCCGCGTCCAGGCTCAGGCGCAGCAGTTTGGCAGAGCCTTCGACGCGCTGGCAATCGACGATGCGGGCGATGCGCAAATCGATTTTGGCGAAGTCGTCCACGCCAATGGTTGGCGCCAGCGCTTCGCCGCACAGTGCGGCGGCGTTGGCGGGCGCGGCGGTCTGGTTGGGGGCCGGGGCCTCGAACAGTTTGTCCAGTTGCGCGGTTTCCACGCGCTGCATCAGGTGCTGGTACTGGCCGATGCGCGCGCCTTTGCCCAGGGGTTGGTCAACGGCGTCAAAGCGGCCAAGCGACGTGTGCAAAAAGTCTTCCACGGCTTTGGCTACGCGCGGCAGGATGGGGCCGAGGTAGATGGTGAGGATGCGGAAGGCCTCGATGCAGGTGCTGCACACGTCGTGCAGGCGCGCTTGCATGTTGTCTTGCCGGGCCAGTTCCCAGGGTTTGTTCTGGTCCACGTATTCGTTGACGCGATCGGCCAGCGCCATGATTTCGCGCACGAGTTTGCCGAATTCGCGCTCGGCGTACAGGCCGACCAGGGTCTGGCGCGCGGCGCGCAGCAAGTCCAGCAGTTGGTCGCCATCGGGCGCGATTTCGCCCAGCCTGCCGTCAAAACGCTTGTGGATGAAACCTGCGGCGCGCGAGGCGATGTTGACGTATTTGCCTATCAGGTCGCTGTTGACGCGCTGCATGAAATCTTCGGCGGCAAAGTCCACGTCTTCGTTGCGCGCCGAGAGTTTGGCCGCCAGGTAGTAGCGCAGCCATTCGGCGTTCATGCCCAGTTGCAGGTATTTGAGCGGGTCGAGTCCGGTGCCGCGGCTTTTGCTCATTTTCTGGCCGTTGTTGACGGTGAGAAAGCCGTGTACGAAGATGTTGTCGGGCGCTTTGCGTCCGCTGAATTTCAGCATGGCGGGCCAGAACAGGGTGTGGAAGGTGATGATGTCCTTGCCGATGAAGTGGTATTGCTCCAGGTCGGGTTGGGCCATGTAGGCGTCAAAGTCCTGCCCCCGCCGGGTCAGCAGGTTTTTCAGGCTGGCCAGGTAGCCTACGGGCGCGTCCAGCCAGACGTAGAAGTATTTGCCGGGTGCGTCCGGGATTTCGATGCCGAAGTACGGCGCGTCGCGCGAGATGTCCCAGTCGCCCATTCTGGGTTTGCCGTTTTCGTCCGGCGCGATCCACTCGCGCACTTTGTTGGCAACGTCGCTTTGCAGGCGGCCTTCTTCCTGCGTCCACTGTTCCAGAAAGGCCACGCAGCGCGGATCGGAGAGCCTGAAAAAGCAGTGTTCGGACTGGCGCAGTTCGGGTTTGGCGCCAGAGAGCGCCGAGTACGGGTTGATCAGATCGGTGGGCGCGTAGACGGCGGCACACGCTTCGCAGTTGTCGCCGTACTGATCGCGGGCGTGGCAGTTGGGGCATTCGCCCTTGATGAAGCGGTCGGGCAGGAACATGCCCTTGGCCGGGTCGAAGAATTGCTCGATGGTGCGCCGCTCGATCAGCCCGGCTTTTTTCAGGTCGAGGTAAATCTCTTGGGCCAGCGCGGTGTTTTCCGCGCTGTGCGTGGAGTGCCAGTTGTCGAATTCGATGTGAAAGCCATCCAGATATTGTTTGCGGCCCGCGGCAATGTCAGCGACGAATTGCTCGGGCGTTTTGCCCATTTTTTCGGCCGCGATCATGATGGGCGCGCCGTGCGCGTCGTCAGCGCCCACGAAGTTGACGGCATGGCCGCACATGCGGTGCGCGCGCACCCAGATGTCGGCCTGGATGTATTCCATGATGTGGCCGATGTGGAACGTGCCGTTGGCGTAAGGCAGCGCGGTGGTGACGAAAATCTGGCGGCGTGGGGCGGCGGGAGTCGGCGCGGTCATGCGAGTGTCTGGTGCTTCAGAAGATCAACCCGGTATTGTAGGCAGTGGCCTTGTGGACGGTTGCCCGCGCGCGGGCGCTGGCCCGCTAGACTTGCGGCAATCCCACAAATCAATGGAGTTGTTTTCCCATGATCGATCAGGCCACGTTGCTGGCGGCCTTGCAGGCCGTGCCCGATCCCAATACCGGGCGCGATTTCGTGACAGGCAGGCAATTGAAAAACCTGCGGGTCGATGGGGCGGATGTCTCGTTCGAGGTTGAATTGGGTTATCCCGCCCAAAGCCAGGTTGCGGCCATCGGCCAAGCGCTGGTGCGGGCGGCGCGCGCCGTGGCTGGTGTGGGCAATGTCTCGGCGCACGTGGGCAGCAAAATCGTCGCGCATGCCGCGCGGCGCGGCGCGGCGCTGTTGCCGGGCGTCAGGAATCTGGTGGCGGTGGCCTCGGGCAAAGGCGGCGTGGGCAAGAGCACCACGGCGGCCAATCTGGCGCTGGCGCTGGCCGCCGAGGGCGCGCGCGTGGGTTTGCTCGACGCCGACATCTACGGGCCAAGCCAGCCAATGATGATGGGCGCAAGCGGTCGCCCCGAAAGTCTGGACGGCCAGAGCATGGAACCGCTGCGCGCGCACGGGGTGCAGCTCATGTCCATCGGGTTTCTGGTGGACGACGATCAGCCCATGATCTGGCGCGGCCCCATGGCCAGCCAGGCGCTCGACCAACTGCTGCGCCAGACGCGCTGGGACGACGTGGATTACCTGATTGTCGATATGCCGCCGGGCACTGGCGACATCCAGCTCAGCCTGAGCCAGCGCGTGCCCATCACCGGCGCGGTGATCGTGACCACGCCGCAGGACATTGCGCTGCTCGATGCCAAAAAAGCCGTCGGTATGTTTGAAAAAGTCAATGTGCCCATTCTGGGGCTGGTGGAAAACATGGCCATGCACGTGTGCTCGCGCTGCGGCCATGTCGAACATGTTTTTGGCGCGGGCGGCGGCCAGAAAATGGCCGCGCAATACGGCATCGACTATCTGGGCGCGCTGCCGCTGGATATATCGATCCGCGAGCAAACCGACGCGGGCAATCCCACGGTGGTGGCGGCGCCGGACAGCGAGGCGGCGCGCATCTACAAAGCCATGGCGCGGCAGATTGCCATCCGGATTTCGATGCAGGCGCAAGACTATTCCGCAAAATTCCCGACCATCACCGTTTCCAGGGACACCTGAAAACCCTGCCTGCCGCGCCTTTGGGGCGCCCGCGCCAGCGCTTTGCCGGGGTGGAAACTGCTGGCTGGCATGCCGCCCAAGCGCGCCAGCCGCAGGAAGGCGCTCGTCCATCGCGCCTGGGTGCGATCTCCGCAAAAAACATCCAGCTACAGGCGCCCAAAAGCCGCGCGCGCGACAAACGGTACATTGCAGCCGAACAAGAGTCTTGCCTCAACGCCGGGAACTTGGGAAAATCAGCGTTTTCCATTTTTTCCAATCTTGGTGATCGGAGCTTTCCATGACAGGCAATGGGTTGACGTCCTGGCTCGGCCAATTTGCGGCTTGGCCCTGGACTTACTGGGCCATTCTGGTTCTTGCGCTGGCGCTGCTGGTCATGGCGTTTTCATGGTGGATGTCGCGCCCCACCGTGGTCAATGTTCACGATGCGCGCAAAGGCCGCTACACGCCCACCACGCCCATCAACCGCGGCGAAGTGGAAATGCTGCACTACTTGCAGCAGGCTTTCCCGGAAGAAGGGGTGCTGTTTCGCCCCCGGCTGTCGCAATTTCTGACGCCGCAGCGCCGATCAGATCGCAAAACCCTGGCGGGCCTGCTGGACATGCTGCGCGTGGACTTCCTGGTGTGCACCGGCGAAGGGGTACCGCGCTTTGCGTTCGATCTGGACAACTTCCGCACCGACGAGGACACGCCCCAGTCGCGCGACGCCGCCGACAAACGGCATCTGCTGCGCCAGGCGGGCATCCGCCTGATCCATTTGCGCACCAGCGCGCGCCGCATGCCGCCGCCTGACGATCTGCGCGAGCGCGTCATGCGCACCTCGCCCAAAAGCAGCAACGCGACCAAACCCGCGGGTTTTTCATCGTCCATGATCGGCCTGTCCACCTTTGGCGGCACCCTCATGGCCGGGCGCGGCGACAACAGCGCCTGGGGCGACGTGCGCAAGCGTTCCTGATTGCGCCCGCCGCGCGCGCCGCATCACCATCATCCGCGCATGAACTGGCGCGCCGATCTGATCATCGACTACGCTGCCGATGCCGCGGGCCGCACCGTGGCGCGGCACCGCCACAGCGGGCCGCTGCGCATCCTGCAAAGCCTTTACCCCGAAGGCGACGCGGTATGCCACAACGTGCTGGTGCACCCGCCGGGCGGCATCGTGGGCGGCGACGTGCTCGACATCCGGGTACGGGCGCAAGCGGGCGCACACGGCCTGCTGACCACACCAGGCGCCACGCGCTTTTACCGCTCGCCGGGCGCGCCCGGCATCCAGCAAACCCATTTGCAGGTAGATGCTGGCGCGCGGCTGGAGTGGCTGCCGCTCGAATCCATCTGCTACAACGCCTGCCGCGCTGAAAACCGCACCACCTTGTCGGTCGCGCCCGGCGGCGAACTGATGGGCTGGGAACTGACGGCGCTTGGCCTGCCCCACGCGGGCGAGCCGTTTGCGCAAGGCCAACTGCTGCAACACCTGGAAATGCCTGGCATCTGGCTGGAGCGCGGACTGATTCGCGCCAGTGACCACCGGCTCATGAACAGCCCCCTCGGACTGGCCGGACAACGCTGCATGGGTACCCTGTTCTTCGTGGCTGGACAAGCCATCGCGCACAACCGGGCCGAAGCGGCGCTCCAAGCCGCGCGCGCCCTGGTGGCAAGCAGCGGCAGCCTGAGCCAGACGAGCGGCGTCACGCAAGTGCACGCGCAAGTGCTGGCGCTGCGCACCCTGGCGCCCATGGTGGAACCGGCCATGGATTTGCTGCGCCAGATACGCGCCAGCTGGCGACAACTGCTGTGGCAACGGGCCGCGCACAACCCGCGCATCTGGGCCATGTAACGCGCCTCTGATACGCGCGCCCGCCGCCGCGCCAGCTTGGCTTG
>JAISNB010000222.1 GCA_031276435.1 Burkholderiaceae bacterium
TTGCCGCCGCCCAGCAGACTGCCCAGTACGCCGCGCAAGATGGCGCGTCCCATTTGGTTGCCCATGGTGCGCACGGCGGATTTGGTCATGGTTTGCACCAAGCCGTCGTGCTGGCCGCCGCGCGGGCCGGTACGGCCAAACAGCAGGTCTCTGGCCGCGCCCAGCATGCCGCCGGATGCGGTGGCGCCTTCTTGCGCTGCCGCCGTGGCCGGTTGCGCAGCAGCAGCGGCGCGCGCCAGCAGGACTTCGCTGGCCGATTCGCGATCCACGGTTTTCTCGTACACGCCAGCGACCAGTGAGGCGGCCATGAGCGCCTGGCGCTGCCGGGGTGTGATGGGGCCAATCTGGCTGCCCGGCGGGAGGATGAAGACGCGCTCGGTCACGCCGGGGCGGCCTTCGGCGTCGAGCAGGCTGACCAGCGCCTCGCCCACGGCCAGTTCGGTGATGGCGGCGCGGATGTCCAGCGCGGGGTTGGCGCGCATGGTTTCGGCTGTGGCCCTGACGGCTTTCTGATCGCGCGCTGTGAAGGCGCGCAGCGCGTGTTGTACGCGGTTGCCCAATTGGGCCAGCACGCTGTCGGGCACATCGATGGGGTTTTGTGTGACAAAGTAAACGCCAACGCCTTTGGAGCGCACCAGCCGCACCACCCGTTCGATGCGCTCAAGCAGCACTTTGGGCGCGTCGGCAAACAGCAGGTGCGCTTCGTCAAAGAAGAACACCATTCTGGGTTTTTCGGCGTCGCCCACTTCGGGCAGCGACTCGAAAAGCTCCGAGAGCAGCCACAGCAGGAATGTGGCGTACAGGCGCGGCGCGGCCAGCAGTTTGTCGGCGGCCAGGATGTTGACCACGCCCTGGTCGCCGCTGGTTTGCAGCATGTCGGCGATGTCGAGCATGGGTTCGCCAAAGAATTGGTCGCCGCCCTGCGCGGCCAGCGCCAGCAGCCCGCGCTGGATGGCGCCAACGCTGGCGCTGCTGATGTTGCCGTATTGCGTGGTGAAGTCTTTGGCGTTTTCGCCCACGTATTGCAGCATGGTGCGCAGGTCTTTGATGTCGAGCAGCAGCAGGCCGTTGTCGTCGGCAATCTGGAACACCAGGCTGAGCACGCCGGTTTGCGTGTCGTTGAGTTCCAGCATGCGTGCCAGCAGCAGCGGCCCCATGTCGGAGATGGTGGCGCGCACGGGGTGGCCCTGCTCGCCAAACACGTCCCAGAGCGTGACGGGGCAGGCCACGGGCACGGGCAGGGGCAGGCCGCGCGCTTGCAGCGTGGCGGCCAGTTTGCCGCCCACTTGGCCCGTCTGGCTGATGCCGCTCAGATCGCCTTTTACGTCAGACATGAACACGGGCACGCCGATGCGCGAAAACGACTCGGCCATTTTTTGCAGCGTCACGGTCTTGCCGGTGCCGGTGGCGCCGGTCACCAGACCGTGGCGGTTGGCCAGCGCGGGCAGCAGCGCGCATTGGGTGCTGCCGTGTTTTGCAATCAAAAGCGGTTCGGCCATGAAGGTGTTTCCCCTGAACGTGAAAAGTAAAATCGCGCCATCGCCAGATTATCCTGGCAGTTTTGACAAGGGCAGCAAACATGGCTGGTCACAGCAAATGGGCCAATATCCAGCACCGCAAGAGCAGGCAGGATGAAAAGCGCCAGCGCATCTGGACGCGCGTGGTGCGCGAGATCATGGTGGCGGCGCGCACCGGCGGGGGCGACGCCGCGGCCAATCCGCGCCTGCGCCTGGCCATCGACAAGGCCAAGGCCGCCAACATGCCCGCCGACACCATCAAGCGCAACATCGACAAGGCCACCGGCAACCTCGAAGGCGTGAGCTACGAGGAAATCCGCTACGAGGGCTATGGCATCGGCGGCGCGGCCATCATTGTGGACACCATGACCGACAACCGCGTGCGCACCGTGGCCGATGTGCGGCACGTGTTCAGCAAATACGGCGGCAACCTGGGCAGCGAAGGCTCGGTGGCCTTCCAGTTCAAGCACTGCGGGCAATTGGTTTTCGCGCCCGGCGCGGACGAGGAAAAAGTCATGGAAGCCGCGCTGGAAGCGGGCGCCCAAGACGTGCTGACCGACGAGGACGGCGCCATTGAGGTGCTGACCGGCCCCGCCGAATTTGAAGCCGTCAAAAACGCGCTCCAGGCCGCTGGCCTGACCCCCGAGGTGGCCGAAGTGACCATGCGTGCAGAAAACACCATCGACCTTGCGGGCGACGATGGCGCGCGCATGCAAAAACTGCTGGACATGCTGGAAGACCTGGACGACGTGCAGGCGGTTTATCACAACGCCAACGTGGACCTGCCATGAAAGGCGGCTCGCCGCCACTGCTGCCAATCGCCTGCGTGGTGGCCTGCGCGCTGCTGCCGCTGGCCGCTTGTGACGGCACCGGCTTTGCCTTCTGCGGCGAAAGCAACCTGCCCAACATTTCAGTCTCTGGCGGCGCGGGCGACTGCCAAAGACCCGCGGCCGACAGCGTGGGCGCTCCGCCGCCCGCCGAAGGCGCGGCGGCAACCGATGCCGCCAGCACTGCCGCGCGCTAACTCTTGGATATTCGGGATTCACTCATGAAAGTTCTGGTGATCGGCGGCGGTGGCCGCGAACACGCGCTGGCCTGGAAGCTGGCGCAATCGCCCAGGGTGCAACAGGTCTTCGTCGCGCCGGGCAATGGCGGTACGGCCCTGACGCCCGGCTTGCAAAACGTGCCCATCGGCGACTGCAAAGCGTTGCGCGACTGGGCACTGCAAACGCAAATCGATTTGACCGTGGTCGGCCCCGAACAACCGCTGGCCGCTGGCGTGGTCGATGACTTTCGCGCGCACGGCCTGCGCATCTTTGGCCCCACACAAGCGGCGGCGCGGCTGGAAAGCTCCAAAGCCTTCAGCAAGGACTTCATGCGCCGCCACGGCATTCCCACTGCCGCTTACGAAACTTTTACCGATGCCGCCGCCGCGCGCGCATACGTGGACCAACTGGGCGCGCCCATCGTGGTCAAGGCCGACGGGCTGGCCGCGGGCAAAGGCGTGGTGGTGGCGCAAACCGTGGCCGAGGCGCACGCCGCCATCGACGACATGCTGGGCGGCAACACACTGGGCGTGGCGCACAACGCGACGGGCGCGCGCGTGGTGATCGAGGAATTCCTCAGCGGCGAAGAAGCCAGCTTCATCGTCCTGTGCGATGGCAAAAACGTGCTGCCGCTGGCCGCCAGCCAGGATCACAAACGCTTGCGCGATGGCGACCAAGGCCCCAACACCGGCGGCATGGGCGCATATTCGCCCGCGCCCGTGGTCACGCCCGACGTGCACGCACGCGCCATGCGCCAGATCATCCTGCCCACCATTAGCGGCATGGAAAAAGACGGCATCCCCTACACCGGTTTTCTGTACGCGGGCCTGATGGTGGACGCCGCGGGCAAGCTCAAAACGCTGGAATTCAACTGCCGCATGGGCGACCCTGAAACGCAGCCCATCTTGATGCGGCTGCACTCCGATCTGGCCGAAGTCCTGCTCGCCGCCACCAGCGGCAAACTTGGCGACATCGCCACCCTGCAATGGGATCGCCGCGTGGCCCTGGGCGTCGTCATGGCCGCGGCGGGCTACCCGCAAAACCCGCGCAAGGGCGACGCCATCAGCGGCCTGCCAGGCGCGCAAGGCGATTTGATGGTGTTCCACGCGGGCACCGTGCTCGAAAACGGACAAACGCGCACCAGCGGCGGGCGCGTGCTGTGCGTGACTGCGCTGGCCGATTCGGTCAAACAGGCGCAAACGCGCGCCTACGACGCCGCGCGCGGCATCTTCTTTGACGGCATGCAATACCGCCGCGACATTGGCCACCGTGCCATACGCACGGGAAACTGAGGTGACGATGGCCTCCAGCAGCGGCACTGCAAGCCGCGCCAGCGACCGGACGCCCGCTGGCGGCCATCGCATGAGCGATCTCCATCCGGATGCCGACGCTGCCGACACCGGACTGCGGCGCGTGGGCCTGTTTGGCGGCGCGTTCGACCCGCCGCACCTGGCCCACCAGGCCGTGGCGCGCGCCGCGCTGACGCAATTGCGGCTTGACAGGTTGCACATCGTGCCCACGGGTGATGCGTGGCACAAGCCGCGCGCCTTGAGCGCTGCCGCCGACCGCCTGGCCATGTGCCAACTGGCGTTTGCCGACATCGCTGGCGTTTGCGTCGACGCGCGCGAACTGCGCCGCGCTGGCCCCACCTACACCATCGACACCCTGGCCGAACTGCGCGCGCAATACCCGCAAGCCGAACTGTTCCTGCAAATCGGCTCCGACCAGGCCGCGGCCTTTCACACCTGGCGGCACGCGGCGGAAATCGGGCAACTGGCCACCATCGTCATCGCCGCACGCAGCGACGCCCGCGCCGCGGCAACGCAAACCGGCTTTGCCAGCGCGCGCACACTCAAACTGCCGCCCATGCCGCACAGCGCCACCGCCGTGCGCCAGCGCGTCGCCGCCCGCCAGCCGCTGGACGATCTGCTCCCCGCCGCGGTAGCACGGTATATTGCGGACCATCACCTCTACCAGACAAACCGATGAGCGAAACCAACGCCAGAAAAGAAGTACAGAAACTCCAGCGCGCCATTGTCGATGGCCTGGAAAACGTCAAGGCCATCGACATTTGCGTATTCAACACCGAGCACCTCTCGCCCCTGTTCGAGCGCGTCATCGTCGCCTCTGGCGCATCCAACCGCCAGACCCGGGCGCTGGCGGCCAGCGTGCGCGACCAAATGCGCGCAAGCGGCCTGCCCAAACCGCGCACCGAAGGTGAAGACAACGGCGAATGGATCATCGTGGACTGCGGGCAAGCCGTGGTGCACATCATGCAACCCATCATCCGGCAGTACTACAACCTGGAAGGCATCTGGGGCGACAAACCCGTGCGGCTGAAAAACGCATCCAGCAAACCCCGCGCCGCGCCCGGGCGCGCCAGCAACGCGGCAAATGCAGCAGACACGGCGAACGCTGCCCCCCAAGCCGCTGCTGCGCCAGTCAAAAAGAAAACGGACGCCGCGGCAGACCAGAAAACACGCGCCAGACAAACGGCCACCACTGGCCGCGTGGCAACGGCCAAAACAGGCGCCAGCAGGCCCGCCGCCAAATCAAGGGCAAAACCAGCGGCCAAACCGGCTGTGGCCAAAACCCGGACCACGCGCAAAACCACGGCCCCATCGGCCAGGCAGGCTGCGACGCGCGCCAAACCGGCA
>JAISNB010000020.1 GCA_031276435.1 Burkholderiaceae bacterium
CTTTGGAGACATCGATGCCAGCGAACTTCTCGGTAACGACTTCACTCATTTTTCACATCCCATCCTTGCAAAATACGGGCTTGGTGCCCAGGCAACCGTTCGGGTTCAAGGTGAAAAAAACGGCTGGATGCTCCTGGCTCTCCCACGGGATCATCACTGTCCCAGAGGGCTGACGAGCTATCCAGCCGGGCTGCTCAAACAGGTAGAAATCTACCCGGTTGGGCGGCAGAGGGAAGATACAAGGATGGCGCGAAGCGCCGGGTGAGAGGTGAGACTTCCGTATGCAAGAAAGAAAATGCCCGTCGTCGCCCCTCTCCCTAGCCCTCCCCCCACAGGGGGAGGGGATATAAAAATCATCCTCACCCCTTTCATTATCCCCTGGCCGCCATTCAGGGGGACGGCCCAACCCTTAAAGCCGCTTTCCGGGCCATGCGACACTGAAGATCAGCCATCCACGGCCACAGCGGGCGCTTCAGCCAAGCTGGCGTCCGGTGTTTTGTTCTTTTTGAAAAACCTGCTCCGCACTACGAAAGACAAAACCGGAATGGCCGCCATGGCCGCTATTGCAGCCAGCAACAAGAGTGGAAATACCCATCCGGAAAAAGTAAAAGCAGGGATGGCATATACTGAATAAAAAGGCAAGGCCACAAACACAAGCAGCAGCGCAAAAACAAATTCAATCCGCCTCAAGCGCCTGAATGCATGCGCCAGAACCAGCAGCGCCATGGCGGGAACAGAATACCGTATGATTTGTTTGATTCTGTATTCATTTTGCTTGTCAAGCATTTCCTTGCGGGTCACGTCACTGGTCTGCGACCAGGCTTTGGCCAGGGCGGGATCACCCCATAATCCGGCCTTTCGCTTTTGCGCCTGTTTTTGCGCGGCAACGTAGTCCGGATTCATGGGCCATGCCCGGGTTGGCCAGGTCACTGCATAACCCTCTTTCAGCAGTTGCAAGCCAATGTCCTTGCCATCCAGATACACCGTGCCCACCACATAATCATGGTTGTCTTTTTCTGATTGGTATGTACGGTGAATTTTGATAGAGACAATCTTGTTCGATATTGCATATTCAAGCGACTCGTGTCTTTTCATCGCTATTTTTGCTTCATTAGGCATCCATGTCTGGTGGAATTTCCCCAGAAAACCCTCTTCACACTGGAAATCCGCAAGCAAATCCTCGACGAAAGGATTTATTCCTATCACCTTGCAGTCAACGGTTTTCTGGAACACCGATGGCAGCGCGGCCAGGGCATGCAGCGAACAACAAGCCAGCAAAACACCCGGCAGAAAATGGCGTATGTGGCGGCGTATTGTCATGTCTTGTGGCCTGATTCAGTCCTGCGACGAATCATATAAAGCCTTTAAAACACCTATGGCAATGGCAGGGCACAATGCAAGCGTATCCTTGCAGAATGCTGGCATCATTTTATCCAGCGCCTCAGCTTTCTTCCATTGCGCGTCAGGAAGATTTTCCAGTGTGACATCCTTTGTCTGCGACAGAATGCTGGCTGAAGATGGATCGCCCCACAGTCCTGCCTTCTGCTGCTGTGCCTGTTTTTGCGCGACAATGTATTCAGGGTTTTCAGGCCAGGCCTGGGTGGGCCAGGTTACGGCGAGTCCCGCTTTTAGCAATTCAAGGCCAATGTCCTTGCCATCCAGGTAAAAAGTACCCACGTCAGAATGGTGGCGTTCTTCCCTGGTTTTATTCAAATTCTGAATCTTGACGGACAGTGTTTTTGGCTCTTCTGGTTTTTGCCAGATCAATTCCTTAAGCAGTTTCTGGTGTTGTGCGACTGTTTGCAAATTGTGTTTCGGCACCCACAATTGATAAAACGATACGATGGCTGTCGACAAATGCTCGGGGCCACGGTCGGGACCTGAACACATGATGAACTCCGTTGACATGTCTATTGGTTTGCATTCAATGGTTTGGGCGCCTGATTCCGGCGCGGCCAGAATGTTCAATGAACCCAAGGCCAGAAAAATACCCAAAAACAAGCGCGTGCAGTGTGTCATGTCATATGCTCCAGGTTAATTTCAGTCCATGTTGCACAGGGTGTGCCGGGGAGCGCCGCCAGCCGGGAAAGCCGCGCGGCCACGCGCAGGCGCGGGCGGCGTCCAAAAAAGGTGATCGGGATGGTGCGCGGCGGCCACATGGCAGCCATTGTGCCATGCGGGTGGGCGATGGCGGGTTTGAAGAAAACCCCGTTGTTTCTTGAGCAGCGCATGGGCGCCGCCGCGCGGTTTAGGCACGCGCCATTGGCGGGGCGCGGCGGCGGTTTACTCGCGCTCTTTTTCGCGCGCCTGCGCGCTGCCGCTTGCGGTTTGCCGGGTTTGCGCGCCTTCGCGCTCATGTTCATGCTCGTGACCATCATCGTGTTCATCGTGCGCGTCGTGCTCATGGCCCGCGTGATGGTGTGCATCATCATCATCGTCGTCCTGGGCATGGTGGACGGCGGCAGGCTGCGCCCGGGATGCCGATGGCGCGCCCACGCTATCGCCCGCGTGATTTTCATCATGCCCCGCGCGCGCGTCGTGCTCATGGTCATGGTCGCCATGCCCGTGCCCGTGGTCGCCGCCATCGTGGTCGTCATGGCTGTGCCCGTCGTGCTCATCATGGTCGTGGTCTTGCGCGTGCCCGTGCGGGTGCGCGCCCGTTGTCGCCCCGTGCGCGTGACCATGCGTGTGCCCCAGTCTGTGGCTGATGGCGCCCATCACCAGAACCAGCGCCATTCCCGCGGCCAGCCAGAACAGTTGCGCCACGGTTTGCCGCGCGTTCAGCCGTTTTTGCAGTTGCGGTATCAAGTCGGCCAGCGCCACGTAAATGAAGCTGCTGGAAGCCAGCGCCACAAAGTACGGCAGCCAGGCGTCAAACAGGCCAAGCAGCCAGTAACTGACCAGCCCGCCCAGGGCGGTGACCGATCCGGCCAGCGATACCTTGAGCAGCGCGCCGCGCCGGTTGTCGCGCCCGGCCTGGCGCAAGACGGCCAGATCGCCCATGTGGTGCGGCACTTCGTGCGCCAGCACGGCCAGGGCGGCCAGCAGGCCCAGTTTGAGGTCGGCCATGAAGGCCGAGGCAATCAGTACACCGTCGCCAAAGCAGTGCACGCTGTCGCCCAGCAGCACGCTCCAGCTTCCGCCCACGCGCGCATGGTTGTGCGCGTGCGCGTGCCCGGCGTGCTCCGACTGCCGCGCGGCGGGCAGGTCGGGCGCGGCAGGGGCGTTGGCACCGGCGTTGTCGCTGTTGCCTTGCATGGCCTCGTCCAGGTTGGGCATGCTGGGCGCGTGCTCGTGGCCGTGGTGCCACAGCTCCGCCTTGTCGAGCAAGAAAAAGAACAGCAGCCCGCTCAAAATCGTGAGAAACAAGTTTTGCGGGCTGCTTGCCATTTCAAACGCCTCGGGCAGCAAATGCACGAACGCCGTCGCCAGCAAAGCGCCAGCGGCCAGGCTGAGCATGTGCTGCGTGTAGCGCGCCAAAGCGCCAAAGCTCAGCGCAGCGGCCAGCCAGACGCTGCCCACACCCGCCAGCGCCGTACCCAGAACAATTGCCAATAACACCATTTTTCGCTTTCCTTCCAAAATTGCGCCTGCCGCCACCGCCGTTGCCGGGGCCAGCCACAGGCTTTCAAAAAGCACAACAATTCCACCCGCGCGCCGCTTGCCCAACCACTGGCGGCGCGCGCTGCCGCCAAAGCGCCCGGGCAATCAGCCGCCTAGCTGCCGCGCAGCCCGATGGGTCGGCATGTATGCAATGCGTGGAAGGCTTGTTGCGGGCAGATCGTCAAACCGCGTCTGCCGGATCGCCACTGCCGCCGCTGCTGCCCGCGCGCATGAAAGTTGCGCGCGCGCCCGGATCGGCTGGCCGCGCTTTTTCCAGCGCGGTTTTTATCTTAGCAACGCTGTCAAGCCCCGCGCCGCCGCGCCAATACGCCTGCCGCGCGGCGCGCGCGCGAGCCGATATAATCGCGCCTTTCGTGCCGGCGTAGCTCAGTTGGTAGAGCAACGCACTCGTAACGCGTAGGTCACCAGTTCGATTCCGGTCGCCGGCACCACACTTTTTTGCGCGCCCGCCAGTCCAGCCCATGGGCGCGCCGCCAGCCCATTCAAAAGCCACCCGCAGCGTGCGTGTGGCTTTTTTCATGCCGCAAACAGTGGCGCAAGGCAGCGCCAGCGCGCATGGCCGCGCGCGGCGATCAAGGCCGGACAGAGCCGCAAACGCGGCATTTGCGGCGCGGCTTGATGCGCTTTCGGTCAAATTGGGCACATCATTTGGCCGCTGCCGCTTCCCTGATTGATGTGCATCAATGCCTTGCCGGGCATGCACCGGCAAAGTGCCTGCTTATGTTGACATCCATGGCATTGCATGCTGCGGGCAGGACGATTGCGCTGGCACCCGGAGAGATCATCCTGCGGCGCGGCCAGCCGCCCGATCCGGTCATGCACCTCAACAGCGGGCGCGTCGCCATGGGCATCCTGCAACATGGCGCCCTGGTGCACGATCTGGGCGCGCTGCAAGGCCCGTTCTGGCTCAACGCCAGTTGCGCCGTGCTGCAAAAATCCCCCGTGCTGGACATGGTGGCGCAAAGCGCCGTCGAATTGCTGCTGCTGCCGCTGGCCGCTTTTGAGGCGGCCCTGAAAAACCTGGCCGAACCCGGCCCGCGGCTGCTGCACGACATGGCGCTTGCGCACCGCCACCAGGCCAAACTGGCCGTCAGCCGCCTGGTCAAGGACGCCGAGGCGCGCTGCGCCGAATGGCTGCTGCGCCATGCCGAGCCAGAACCCGGCGGCCAGCCGGGCGCGCTGACGGTGTTCTTGCGCGAGCGCAAGCGCCTCATTGCCGCGCACTTGGGCATTGCGCCGGAAACCTTTTCGCGCGTGCTGCGGCAGTTGCGCGAACGCAGCCTGATCAGCGGCTCGGGCCGTGTGCTGCGCCTGATCGATCCGCCCGCCCTGCGCGCCCTGGCGGCCATCTGAATGCGCGGCCCCTGACACACTGAATCCGCGCGCGCGGATGTGGCGGTGGTGGCAATCTCGGGCACACTTGGCGCAGTAGCCCGCACACGCGCGCGCTCACCCACGCAATTTCTTTCTCAATCGCCCCAGAGCATCCCATGAAGTTTCCCGCTGAAACCAGCCAGCCGCAGCAACAAGCGCCGCAAGCGGCCGTGCCGCCGCCACCACCGCGTCTGCTCCAGGCCGGAGAAGTGCTCTCCTACGTGCAAGCGGTCTACGAGCGCATTTACGTCAACCCGGTCTGGGTCAGGCGGCTCGACCGCAACAGCGTCGTGCGCGCCCTGCTCTTTCTCAACGACCGGCGCATGATGAAGGCCTATCTGGACAAAATCAAACCGGCTGGCAAAGTCTGGATGCTGGCCCATGTGTATGGCGATCTGGTCAAGCAAGTGGCGGCCAAAGTGGGGCCAGCCGGTCAACTGTGGCTGTGCGACGCCACGCCCATCCAGGTGGCGCGCGCCAAAAGCAAGCTGGCCCACGCGCCGCAAGCTGGCGTCTGGCACGCCGACGCGGCCTGTTTCTCTCCGCCGGGCGCGCCCGATCTGATTTGCAGCTTTTTCCTGCTGCACGAAGTGCCAGAGGAGAAAAAACGGGAAATCGTCGACAACGTACTCCGCCACCTGAGCGCGCACGGCGGCGAGGCGCTGTTTGTGGACTACCACAATCCGTCCTGGTGGCAACCCGTGCGCTACATTTTGCTGGCCGTCAACCGCTGGCTGGAGCCTTTTTCCGGGGCGCTCTGGAAAAACGCCATCAGCAGCTACGCCAGCCACCCCGACGATTTTGTATGGGAAAAGCGCACCCTGTTTGCCAATGTCTACCAGATGGTCACCGTGCGCCGCAAGCCAGACTGAAAGCGCGCCAGAAAAGTGTGCGCCCGCATCTGTGGCATGCCTCATGGACTGTGCCGCGCCGCCGCCTGGCATCTCGCCATGGCGGGGACAGGCAAGCACCTCTTTTTCTCGTCATTGCGAGCGAAGCGAAGCAATCCATACCTTTTCAAACGGCGCAAACGCACCCGCAAATCAACCCCTCGCTTCCTTCAGGGGGGAGATTTAAGCGATACGGTGGAATATCTGCCCCTAACCCCCTCCCATCCTCACCCCTCGCCCCTCTCCACAAGCGGAGAGGGGAGAAAATTGCACCCTCCCCCCTTGGGGGGAGGGTTGGGGAAAGGGAACAAAGGGGGAGGGATGGGGAGATCTCGGGGAGAGAGGATATAAAAATTATCCTCGCCCAGTTCATTACTCCCCTCTCCCCCTTCAGGGGGAGAGGGTTGGGGTGAGGGGGAATTGCTTCATGCGGCTTGAACAGCACGGCCTTCCCGCGCGCGATTCCGCCGCTTTACCGCACCTGTTTGCGCCTGCGGCGCAGCATGGCCGCGCCAGCGCCAACCATACCCAAAGCCAGACCGACCAAGGCCACAGGGTTATTGACCGGTACAGCCGTTTGCACGCTGATTTTTACCGTGGCTGTCGCACCAAAACCATCTTGCGCAACAATGCGGTAAGTAAAGGTATCGATTCCAACGAATCCAGCAGCGGGCGTGTAAAC
>JAISNB010000102.1 GCA_031276435.1 Burkholderiaceae bacterium
CGTCTGCCGCGCACGACCACATCCACGCCTTCGATGGTCAGCGCGTCAGCCAGTGTTTGCAGGCCGTTGATTTGCAGCGCGGCGGCGT
The DNA here is from genome assembly GCA_031276435.1 of Burkholderiaceae bacterium. Classification (GTDB taxonomy): domain Bacteria; phylum Pseudomonadota; class Gammaproteobacteria; order Burkholderiales; family Burkholderiaceae_C; genus Ottowia. The sequence goes on from JAISNB010000102.1 coordinate 89, forward strand.
CGATGTCGAACACTTCGCCGGTGGCGACGTCGTAAAAATGGTGGTGCGTGGCGGTGTTGGAGTCGTACACCGTTTCGGCGCCTTCAATGACCAGTTCGCGCAGCAGGCCGTGCGTGACGAACAGGCGCAAGGTGTTGTAGACGGTGGCGCGCGAGACGGACAGCGCCTGCGCCCGCGCAGCGGTGAGCAGTTGCTCTGCCGTTATGTGCTGGGGACGGCCAAACAGCAACGCCCCCAGGGCCAGACGCTGGACCGTGAGGGCGATGCCCGCCTGGCGCAACCGGTCTCGCACGCAGTCAGCCGCCGGCGCAGGGGCCGGAGCAGCCGCAGCGCCCAATGCGGCGGCGCTGCTTTGCCGCGTGGAAACCGGGTTGCTTTTCATCATTACTTGGCCTGTGCGAATGGGTCGAGCCGCGGTGTCTTGTCACCCGAAGGCGGCAGGAGCGGCAGTTTGAAGTCCGGCTGGTCGCCGGTCAGCGTTTTCAGGAACGCAACAATATCCGCATTTTCCTGCGTTGTAAAGGTGCGGCCCAATTGCAGGCGGCCCATGAGTTCCACCGCTTCGCCCAACGTGTTGGCCGCGCCATCGTGGAAGTAGGGGTAGGTCAGTTCCACATTGCGCAAGGTGGGCACCTTGAACATGAAGCGGTCCTGGTCGGTTTTGGTCACGTCCATGCGGCCCTGCGCGGTGTGGACGGTCTTGTACGGCTCGACCAGCCCCATTTTCTGGAACGAGTTGCCGCCAAACGCTGCGCCGCTGTGGCAGGCCACACAGCCAGCGGATTTGAACAGTTCGTAGCCGCGCAGCTCTTGCGCGTTGATGGCCTTGTCGTCACCCAAAAGCCATTTGTCAAAGCGCGCATTGGGGGTGACCAGCGTTTCTTCAAAGGCGGCCAGTGCGTCGGTGACTTGATCGATGGTGATCTTGTTCTTGCCGTAGACCTGTTTGAATTCGCTCACGTAGCCGGGAATGGTTTGCAGTGTGGCGACGGCCACCTCGTGGGTGGAAGCCATTTCAGCCGGGTTGGCGATCGGGCCGCCAGCCTGCTCGCGCAAGTCTTTGGCGCGGCCATCCCAGAACTGGGCAATGTTCAGGCTCGAATTGAGCACGGTGGGCGAATTGATGCCGCCTTTTTGCCAGCGGTCGCCAATTGACGCGGCCAGGTTGTCGGAGCCGCCCGTGGACAGGTTGTGGCAGGAATTGCACGAAATGCCGCCCGATCGGGAAAGGCGCGTGTCGAAGAAGAGCTTCTTGCCCAATTCGACCTTGGCCGGATTGCTGACCTTGGCGGGCTGGATTGGCTGAACAGGTTCCTGGCGCTCGGCGGCGGTGGCCACTGTCGCGCCACCAGCGACGATGGCGACCGCAGCGGCGGCTGCCAGCAAGGTGATTTTTGTGCGCTGTCTCATGATTTCCGTACTCCTTGGGGTCGCCTTCGTGGGATTTCAGCCTCCAGTGGGCGGCCACAGGGCACCAGAGGCTGTGTATTTAGACAAGTTCTAAATTTGTTTCAGATTGTGAGCCTGAGGGTTTTTCTCGGTTTTGCGCCAAGTCAAGCAAAGCGGTGGCAAGGCCATGCGCGGGCCGCTGGCTGGACGCAGCAGGCACCCAAAAAGCATTGCAAGTTCCAGGCGCGCAGCCGGGGCCAGCAGCGCCGCATGCGGGACAATGGCGCGCTGGAAAACAACCACCCGCCAGATCGCCCCAGCTTTGTGGAGCACGAATTGACAGCCTTGGGAAATCCGGATGAATCTGCGGCGACGCAAGCACTGACTGCGCACATTGCCGCGGAGATTGCGCGCGCGGGCGGCTGGCTGCCGTTTGACCGCTTCATGCATTTGGCCCTGTACGCGCCGGGTTGGGGCTACTACGCGCGCGACGCCCGCCAGTTTGGCACACTGGCGCGCGATGGCAGCGATTTCGTGACCGCGCCCGAGTTGTCGCCCCTGTTCGGGCAGGCACTGGCGCAACAGGTAATGCAGGCTTTGCAAACCAGTGGCTGCGATACCGTGTGGGAATTTGGCGCAGGCTCTGGCGCGCTGGCCGAGCAAGTGCTCACTGAGCTACAACGCCTGGGCCAGCCCGTGCGGCGCTACACCATCGTCGATGTATCGGGCGCGCTGCGCGGGCGTCAGCAAGCGCGGCTGGCGCGGTTTGGCCGTTGCGTGCAGTGGGCCAGTGCTTTGCCCCAATCGCTGCGTGGCGTGCTGATTGGCAACGAAGTGCTGGACGCCATGCCCGTCAAACTGCTGGCGCGCAGCGGCGGCGTGTGGCATGAGCGCGGCGTGACGCTGCTGGCAGGCTCCGCCCTGACGCAGCCGGGCGACAACAAACCGCCCCACTGGCGCTGGCAAGACCGGCCCACGGCACTGCGCCCGCCCATCGATGTGCCAGGTGACCACGACTACCTGACCGAAATTCATCCGCAGGCCCAGGCGTTCATCGCCACTTTGGCCGAGCGGCTGGAAGCAGGCGCCATGTTCTGGCTGGATTACGGCTTTGGCGAGCGCGAGTATTACCACCCGCAGCGCGACATGGGCACGCTGATGTGCCACCGCGCGCACCGGGCCGACGCCGACGCGCTGGCCGATGTGGGGCAAAAGGACATGACCGCGCACGTGGATTTCACCGGCATCGCGCTGGCCGGACAAAACGCGGACTTGACTGTATTGGGCTACACCAGCCAAGCGCGGTTTTTGCTCAACTGTGGCATCGCCCGGCGCATGGAGCGGGCCGATTTGTCCACCCGCGCCAACGCCATGAAACTGCTGGCTGAGCACGAAATGGGCGAACTCTTCAAAGTCATTGGCCTGGCCGCCGGGCCGGGATTTGACGCGCTGGGGTTTTCCGCTGGCGACCGCAGCCATGCGCTGTAGGCACGGGCGCACAATCGGCTGTCTTCTCGTCATTGCGAGGGCCGCAGGGCGCGTGGCAATCCATGCGGTTTTCATTTGGGTGGCTACCCTTTTCGTTTGCCGCCCCTCACCCGGCGCTTCGCGCCACCTTCTGCCCAAGGGGCGAGGGTGATGAAGAAAGACATTCCCTTTGTTCCCCCGTCATTGCGAGGAGCGAAGTGACGCGGCAATCCATAAAGCTATGCAAGGCACTCTGGATTGCCACGTGCCCTGCGGCACTCGCAATGACGCATGCTCTTCTCTCCCACAGGCAAAGCAGCAAGCAGTTCCCACCCCATCTTCCCACTGGGCGAGGGTAATGAACGCGCTGCCTCTGCCTTCCTCTCTCCCTCAAAGGGAGAGAGTGCCCCGAAGGGGCGAGAGAGGGTTGGCAAAAAACAACACAGACCCATCAAAAAGCGGAACTATTTCACACTTTCCGCGTTTTTTTCGCTTTCGCGCCTCTCCGCCTGTTGCAAAACGCGAAAACGCTGCTAGCATGGCATGCGTGTCTTGGCCCCGAACCGACGCCAATCATGCTCTCGTTGCCGCGCCTCTCAACGCAGCGCCACAAAGCAGGGCGCGCATGAGGAAGCGCGGGCAAGGGACTGAAGACGCATCCACCGAAGAACCTGCGTTCCAAACCCGGCGAAGGACAAGTGCCCTCTCTGGGTGGCTCTGGCGGTGTTGCACAGCCAGAGCCTTGCTCCTC
>JAISNB010000104.1 GCA_031276435.1 Burkholderiaceae bacterium
TGGCGCGGCAGTTCGACGGTGATGTCCGCATCGCGCAGTCTGACGCAGCAGGCCAGCCGCGATTGCGCGTCGATGCCCCAGGCGTTGTCGAGTTGGTCGTTTTCCTGATCGTCGGGCGGCGCGAGCGATTGCCCGCCCGCGCGGATGTGGATGTGGCAGGTTGCGCAGGCGGCCGCCATTTCGCACGCGTGTTCCAGCGCAACGCCCGCGGCGAGCAGGCTTTCGCACAGCGACGCGCCAAGACGCGCCTCGAAGTCGCAGCCGTCGGGGCAGAGGTCGGGGTGCGGCAGGACGTGAACGCGCGGCATGAGGGGGTGCGATGGCTTTGCGCCGTCGTTTTTTTAGGCCAGGCTGTCCAGCGCGCGGCCAGAGAGCGCGCGCTGGATGGACGCGTTCATGCGCCGCGCGGCGAATTCTTCGGTGGCCGCGGCCAGCGCGTTTGCCGCGCGCTTGAGTTCTTCAGCCGTGGCCTGGGCTTCCAGTTGTTCGGCCAGTTTGAACATGGCCTGCCGGATGGCCTGGAGTTCTGGCGGCGCGAGCAGGGCGGCCGCGTCTTGCGCGAGCGCGGCTTCGGTGGCGTCGAGCAGGCGGCGCGCGTCGATTTGCGCTTCGCGCAGCGCGCGCAGCAGCATGTCATCGCGCGAGGCCGCGATGGCCTCTTGCAGCATGTCGGCAATTTGGGCGTCGGTCAGTCCGTAGGAAGGTTTGACTTGCACGTGCGCCTGGACGCCGCTGGTTTGTTCGCGGGCCGTGACGGAGAGCAGGCCGTCGGCGTCGATCTGGAAGGTGACGCGGATGCGCGCCGCGCCCGCTACCGCTGGCGGGATGCCGCGCAGATCAAAGCGCGCCAGTGAGCGGCAGGCGGCCACGCTTTCGCGCTCGCCCTGCACGACGTGCAGCGACATGGCGGTCTGGCCGTCCCTGAAGGTGGTGAATTCCTGCGCGCGGGCCATGGGCAGCGTGGAGTTGCGGGGGATGATTTTTTCGACCAGGCCGCCCATGGTTTCCAGGCCCAGGGAGAGCGGGCAGACGTCCAGCAGCAGCCATTGGTCGGCGCGGGCGTTGCCGACCAGTACGTCGGCCTGCATGGCCGCCCCGAGCGCGACCACCCGATCGGGGTCGATGTCGGCCAGCGGCTCGCGGCCAAACAGCGCGCGCACCGCGGCGCGGGCGATGGGCATGCGCGTGGCGCCGCCCACCAGCACCACGCCGGTGATGTCGCTGGCGCTCAAACGCGCGTCGCGCAGTGCGCGCCGCGTGGCCTCCAGGGTGCGTTCGATCAGGGGCGCGCCAAGTTCAGCCAACTGCGCTTGCGTGAGCGTGGCTTGCAGCGGGGCGCTAGCGCTAGCGCCAGCGTCCGCACGCGCGAGCGACAGGTTTGCCTGCGCGGATTGCGAGAGCGTTTCCCGGGCCGCGCGCGCCGCCGTCAGCAGGCCGCGCTGGGCGTGCGGTGGCAGCGCGGCCAGTGTGTCGATGCCGTGCAGCGCGCAGAACCACTGCGCGATGGCGTGGTCGAAATCGTCGCCGCCGAGCGCCGAGTCGCCGCCCGTGGCCAGCACTTCAAATACGCCGCCAGAGAGGCTGAGGATGGAGATGTCGAAGGTGCCGCCGCCCAGGTCGTAGATGGCAAAAGTGCCTTCGGCGCCCTTGTCCAGACCGTAGGCAATGGCTGCTGCCGTTGGCTCGTTGAGCAGGCGCAGCACCGGCAGGCCCGCCAGCCGCGCCGCGTCCTTGGTGGCCTGGCGTTGCGCGTCGTCAAAGTAGGCGGGCACGGTGATGACCACGCCCGCCAGCGCTCCGCCAAGCGCGGCTTCGGCGCGCTCGCGCAAGGCGCCGAGAATGTCGGCCGATACCTGCACGGGCGAGCGTTCGCCCGCGGCGGTGGCGATGGCGAGCATGCCGGGCGCGTCAACAAAGCGGTAGGGCAGGCTGCCCGCGTGGCCCACATCCGCCAGTTGCCGGCCCATGAAGCGTTTGACCGATGCGATGGTGTTTTGCGCATCATGGGCCTGCTGCGCCTGCGCCGCGCGGCCCACCACAGCGCCGCCACCGGGCAGGTAGCGCACAACGGAGGGCAGCAGCAGCGCGCCATCGGCATCTGGCAGCGCGCGCGCCGCGCCGCTTTGCACTGTGGCGACCAGCGAGTTGGTGGTGCCCAGGTCGATGCCAGCGGCCAGGCGGTGCTGGTGCGGCGCTGCGCTTTGGCCGGGTTCGGCGATTTGCAGCAGGGCCATGCGGGTTCAGACCGCGAAGCTCTCGCCGCAGCCGCAGTTGGCCTTGGCGTTGGGGTTGTTGAATTTGAAGCCCTCGTTCAGCCCTTCGCGCACGAAGTCGAGTTCGGTGCCGTCGAGCATGGCGAGGCTGCGCGGGTCGACAAAGACCTTGACGCCATGGTTTTCAAAGCAGGCGTCTTCGGCGCTGAGCGTGTCGACGAACTCCAGCGCGTAGGCATAGCCCGAGCAGCCACTGGTTTTGACGGCCAGCCGCAGCCCGATGCCGCTGCCTCTTCTGGCGATGGATTTTTCAACGTGGCGCGCCGCGGCGGGCGTCAGTGAGATGCTCATGGGAGTGCCCTGCCTTTCAGACGGAAAACGAACTGCCGCAGCCACAAGTGGTTTGCGCGTTGGGGTTGTGGATGACAAAGCGCGCGCCTTCCAGGCCGTCCTCGAAGTCCACGCGCGCGCCCAGCAGGTATTGCTGGCTCATGGCGTCAACCAGCAGGGCCACGCCGTCGGTGACGATGCGGGTGTCGTCCTCGGCCACCTGGTCGTCAAAGGCAAAGCCGTACTGAAAGCCAGAGCAGCCGCCGCCCGTGACGTACAGGCGCAGCTTGAGATCGGGGTTGCCTTCTTCCTCGATCAGCGCGGCCACCTTGGCGGCTGCCTGCGGGGTAAATTCAATCAGGTCGGGCATGGCGGTGGCAGGCGCGCCCGGGCCGGGCAGGGATGGAGACGGGGTTGTTGCGGCTTGCATTTCCTGGGGTTCCTTCTTTGGATTGAGGGGCGGGCGACGGTGCGGCGGCGTTTCAGCCGCCCTGGCCGGGCGCGCAGACGGGTTGCTCCATGAGCATTTCGTCGTCGCTGGCGGCGGCAGTTGCAGCAGTGGTGGCGTTTGGCGCCGCTGCGTGGCGCGCGCGGAAATCGGCGACGGCGGCCTTGATGGCGTCTTCGGCCAGGATGGAGCAATGGATTTTGACTGGCGGCAGCGCCAGTTCTTCGGCGATTTGCGCGTTCTTGATGGCCAGGGCCTCGTCGAGCGTGCGACCACGCACCCATTCAGTGACCAGCGAACTGGACGCGATGGCCGAGCCGCAGCCGTAGGTTTTGAATCTTGCGTCCTCAATCACGCCTTGCGCGTTGACGCGGATTTGCAGCCGCATCACGTCGCCGCAGGCGGGCGCGCCGACCATGCCGGTGCCAACGCGCGCGTCGCCCGCGTCGAAAGCGCCGACGTTGCGCGGGTTTTCGTAGTGGTCGATGACCTTTTCGCTGTATGCCATGAAAGCTGCTCCATATCGCTCAAAAAGGGGTGGAAGGGAAAAAGAAGTGGCAATCAGTGCTCGGCCCACTGGATGGCGCTGAGGTCCACGCCGGCTTGCACCATGTCCCACAGCGGACTCATGGCGCGCAGCCGCCCGACGACCTGGGTGACTTGTTCGATGGTGAAGTCGATTTCTTCGGCCGTGGTGAAGCGCCCGATGGAAAAGCGCACTGAACTGTGCGCCAGCTCGTCGCTGCGGCCCATGGCGCGCAGCACGTAGCTTGGCTCCAGGCTGGCCGATGTGCAGGCCGAGCCTGAAGAGACCGCGATGTTTTTCATGCCCATCAGGAGCGATTCGCCTTCAACGTAGTTGAAGCTCACGTTCAGGTAATGCGGCGCGCAGCAGAGCGCGTCGCCGTTGAGCGCCACCGCGTCCATCCGGGAGAGTCCGGCCCAGAGCCGATCGCGCAGCGCGCGAATGCGCGCGTTGTCGGCCTGCATGTTCTCGCGCGCCAGCCAGAAGGCGCTGCCCATGCCGACGATCTGGTGCGTGGGCAGGGTGCCCGAGCGCATGCCGCGCTCGTGCCCGCCGCCGTGCATTTGCGCCTCGATGCGCACGCGCGGCCTGCGCCGCACGTACAGCGCGCCAATGCCCTTGGGGCCATAGATTTTGTGGGCCGACAGGCTCATCAGATCAACCGGGAGCTTGTCCAGATCGATCTCCACCTTGCCCGCGGCCTGTGCCGCGTCGACGTGCAAGAACACGCCCCGGGCGCGGCAGATGGCGCCAAGCGCGGCAATGTCCTGCACGACGCCGGTCTCGTTGTTGACGAACATGACCGATGCCAGCACCGTGTCGGGCCGCAGGGCCGCTTCAAACACGGCCAGATCCACCAGGCCGCTGGGCAAGACCGGCAGCACGGTTACCTCGAAGCCCGTGCGCTCCAGCTCGCGCATGCTGTCGAGCACGGCCTTGTGCTCGGTGGCCACGGTCACCAGATGGCGGCCCTTGCTCTTGTAGAAATGGGCCGTGCCCTTGATGGCGAGGTTGTTCGACTCGGTGGCGCCCGAAGTCCAGATGATCTCGCGCGGATCGCTGTTAATCAGCGCGCAGACCTGCTCGCGCGCCAGTTCCACCGCTTCTTCAGCGGCCCAGCCATAGGCGTGCGAGCGGCTGGCCGGGTTGCCGTAAATCTCGGTCAGGTAGGGCAGCATGCGGCTTGCCACGCGGCGATCTACCGGCGTGGTGGCCGCGTAGTCCAGATAGACTGGCCGGTCGGTGTGGGAAAGGGTTTTGTCGCAAACGGTGTCCGGCATGGCAGGCTCCTGCAAAGGTGGCGTTGACAGCGTTTGTTTTGCAACTTTAATGCCATGCCTTTCGACCCGGGCAGTGGCGGATTTGGCGCATGGTTTGTTGTCTTTGTGCGCCGCAGCAAGACGCGCTGGCGGCAGCCTTGTTGCGTTTGTCGCAAATCCGCCTGGCGCTGGCGCGAATCGTTCATACGGGTATGTTTCTTGCGTGCGCCAGAGACACCATGGTTGGCGCATTGTCGACACGCCTCATGCTGGTGCAAACCGGCGTGCGAAAAGATCCACCGTGGTGAATGCGATCCGATGCGACAGGCCCGGTGTCGCCCGGGATAACGAGGTGCCCATGATGAATACACCACACCAAGCGACGCAGACTCGGCGCGAGCTGCACGCCGTCTACGAGATCAGCAAAACGCTGGCATCGTCCCTGGATGTTGCCAAGACGTTCCGGGAGGCGTTGAACTATTTGCTGCACGCCTTCGACTGGCGGCGCGCCTTTGTCGTGCTCGGCGAGCCGGACGGCATGCTGCGCGGGCTGTGCGCGGTGGGCCTGTCGCGCGCGGAGCAGCAGCGCCTGCAATTTCGGCCCGGCGAGGGCATTGTGGGCCGCACCTATGCCAGCGGCATGCCGTCCATCGTGCCAGACGTGAGCGCCGAGCCGCTGTTTCTCAACCGCACCGGTGGCGCCGACCAGACACCGGGCGCCACGGTGGCCATGTTTGCCGTGCCCATCCGCACCGACCGGCGCACCGTCGGGGTACTGGCCGTCGACTGCCTCAATCCGGGCAAGCGCCGGGTGTTCGACGAAAACCTGAAACTGCTCAAAATGGTCTCCACCCTGATGGGCCAGGCCCTGCTGCTGCAACACAGCGTCAGCGCGGGTGCCAACAGTCTTCAGGAAGAAATGCGGCGCATGCACAAGCTCAGCAAACCGCGCCACCGCATCGAGCACGTGGTGGGCGTATCCGCGCCAATGCAAGAGGTGTTCGAGCAAGTCCACTTGGTCGCGGCCGCGCGCACCACCGTGCTGCTGCGCGGCGAAAGCGGCACCGGCAAGGAAGTGATCGCACGCGCCATTCATGGGCTGTCGCCGCGCAGCCGTGAACCATTTGTGTGCGTCAACTGCGCCGCGCTCACCGAATCGCTGCTGGAGAGCGAACTGTTCGGCCACGAGAAAGGCGCCTTCACGGGCGCGCAGGGCCAGCGCAAGGGGCGCTTCGAGATGGCGCACGGCGGCACGCTGTTTCTGGACGAAATCGGCGACATCTCTCCGGCGTTTCAGGCCAAGCTGCTGCGCGTGCTCCAGGAGCGTCAGTTCGAGCGTGTGGGCGGCAGCGCGGCGGTCAAGGTGGACGTGCGGCTGATCCTGGCAACCAACCGCAACCTCGAACGCATGGTGCAGGCCGGGGAATTCCGCGCCGATCTGTACTACCGCATCAACGTCGTCAGCATCCAGTTGCCGCCGCTGCGCGAGCGGCGCGAAGACATCCCCGCCATGGCGCAATATTTTCTGGAGCGATTCAACCGCGAGAACGCGCGCTCCGTGCGCTTTGACGCGGCCGCCATCCGTGTATTGACCAGTTGCTACTGGCCGGGCAATGTGCGCGAACTGGAAAACTGCGTGGAACGCACGGCAACCATGACGCACGACGACATCATCACCGACCTGGCCTTCCCCTGCCAGGGCAACCGCTGCCTGACGCAAGTGCTGCACCACATCGAGCGCGAAGACGCCGTGCGCCCGGGACGGCTGGCGGCAATCGCCGTCACCGAAATTCCCGTACCGCCACGCGCCAGTAGTGGCGCTGCCGCCACCGCGGAATTCCCCGATTCCGACCTGGCCGCCGTTGAACCACCGCCCGCCATTGCCGCCGCGGACGACCCGCCAGAAGACGCCGCCAGCGCGCCCGATCAGGACGCGCCGCCGCAGCCAACCGACGACGATGACAACGGCAAACCCGAAGGCGAGCGCGACCGCCTGATATGGGCCATGGAGCAATGCGGCTGGGTGCAAGCCAAGGCCGCGCGCCTGCTGAAAATCACCCCGCGCCAGATGGGCTACGCGCTGCGCAAACACGCCATCGAAATCCGCAAATTCTGACCGGCTGCTGACTGTTGACGGCGCGCTCTCCCCCCGCCCAAGCCTAGGGGCAACAGATTGGCAATCAGCCGGGGGCACCCTTCGCGGCGCACAGCCATCCATACATGTTGGTTGCATTGGGCACGGAATGCATGGATTGCCGCGTGCCTGCGGCTCGCGCAATGACACTTCATCAGAGCTTGCCCAGCCATGCCGATATGACCGTGTGGGCCGCAAAGGCCAGGCGCTTGCCATGGTGCGCGGCATCCGCGCGCAACTGGCGCGGGTCAATGCCCGATTGCGCCAGTTCGCAGGCGTGTCCAAGCAGCCATTTTTCGATTTTGTTCGCGTCGGCTTCCAGATGGAATTGCAAGCCCAGAACATGGCGTCCGATGGAAAATGCCTGGTTGGCGCAAACGGGCGTACCAGCCAGCAGATGAGCGCCTTCAGGGATGTCGAACTGGTCGCCGTGCCAGTGCAGCACTGGCGCGTCACCCAGGGCGGCCAGTGCAGAGTTCTGGCCCGCCGCTGTGAGTGTCAGGGGCGCAAAGCCGATTTCCTTGACGCCCATGGAATAAACCCTGGCGCCCAGAGCCTTGGCAATGAGTTGCGCGCCAAGGCAAATGCCCAGCAAGGGGCGCTTAGCGCGCAGCCGCTGGCCGATCAGGGCCGATTCGGTCTTGAGGAAGGGGTAGGTTTCTTCGTCATCAACGCCGATGGGACCGCCCAGAACAAGCAACAAATCGGCCTGTTGCAGTTCCGGGGCATCCAGAGGGTCGAGTGCGGGGTCGACATACCGGACTTCGTAGCCATGTTCTGAAAATGCGCCATGCAGTGTGCCAATGTCCTCAAAATGGATGTGGCGCAGCGCGATTGCTGTTTTCATGAAAACTCCTTGTCGGGTTGTGCGGGGCAGGGCAGGGCAACGCAGCAAGTTTCGTGCTAGATGATGGTGCGCGGCCCTTGTCGCCCGCGCCTGCCTGCGGCGCGCGCGGCGTTTGCATTGTCATTGCGAGGGGCACAGGGCAGGTGCGGCAATCCATGCGGTTTTCGTTGGTACGGCATTTCTTGTTTGCTGCCTGCCCCTCACCTGGCGCTTTGCGCCACCTTCTGTCCAAGGGGCGAGGGGGACATCCAGTTCCCTCCCCCCAAGGGGGGAGGGTGCAATTTGCTCCCCTCTCCGCTTGCGGAGAGGGGCGGGGGAGAGGGGCGAGAGAGGGTTGGCAAAAAACAACACACCCATCAAAAAGCGGAACTATTTCACACTTTCCGCGTTTTTTTCGCTTCCGCATCACTCTGCCTGTTGCAAAACGCGAAAATGTCGCTACCATGGCATGCGTGTCTTGGCCCCGCGCCGACGCCACTCATGCTCCCCGTTGCCGCGCCACCCCACCCGGCGCAGCGCATGGAGTGCATGAAGAGGCGGCAAGGCAAGGGGCGCGAAGGCGCATCCATCCCATCAACTTAACTTGCAAGGAGCAAGCTATGCGGAATAGCCACATATCAAAAATAAATCCAGAAACCTCTGGACTTTATTCTGCTTCATGGTATAATAGCAATCAGCAATCAGCAATCAGCAATCAGCAATCAGCAATCAGCAATCAGCAATCAGCAATCAGCAATCAG
>JAISNB010000121.1 GCA_031276435.1 Burkholderiaceae bacterium
TCGTGCGCTTCAGGCACGAAGTCTTCGACAAAGCCGATGGTAAAGCCCAGTCCGGCGGTGTAGGGGCGCGGCTGGAGGGCGCCCAGCGTGCGGTCGTAAAAGCCGCCGCCATAGCCGAGCCGGTAGCCGCCCGGCCCGTAGCCGACGCAGGGCACAAAGAGCAGGCGGGGCGCGATTCGCTCTGTGTCCTTGGGTTTGGGGATGCCGTAGGCGTCCTTTTCCATCGGGCAGCCCGGGTACCAGAGGTGAAAGCTCAGGGTTTTGTGCACGCGGTCCACCACGGGCAGGCCAATGCGGCGGCGCTGCGGCTCTTCCATCAGCTCGCCATCTTCTTTCCAGCGGTGCAGCGCGGGCAGGGGGTCGAACTCGCCCTTGATGGGCCAGTAGGCGCCAATGACGGTTTCGGGCCGTCCCAGCAGCCAGATGCGCATGACCTCGCGCAGCGCCGCGTGGCGCGCCATGCGCTCGCCCATGTGCTGGCGCGCGTGGATGAGTTGTTCGCGCAGCGCCTTTTTCTTCTCTGATGCGTCGTTGTCCATAATGCCCAGATGCGTTTGAAATCGATTCTGACACCATTGCCACTGCCGCGCCTGCGCCGGGCGGTTCTTTTTTCGTGCGCACTGGCGTTGTGGGCATGCTCCGCGCCCAGTGTGGTTTGGGCGGCGGATGCGGCGCCTGCCGTTTATTCGGCAGCGGATGCCGAGAGTGCCTTGCTTGAGATGCGCCAGGCCTGGCAAAAGCGCGATTCGGCCCGGCTCACCGCCTTGCTGCCGCGCGTGGCCGGGCATCCACTGGAAGTCTGGGGCGCTTATTGGGAGTTGCGCGCGCGCATCGACGCCAATGCCGCCACGCTGCGGCAGGTGCAGGATTTTGCCGCGCGCTGGAGCGGCACGTATCAGGAAGATCGCCTGCGCAACGACTGGTTGCTGTGGGCGGGCAGGCGGCGCGACTGGGCCGGTTTTGCCGCCGAGTTGCCACGTTTTCGCATGGGCGACGATCCGCAAGTGCGCTGTTACAGCGCAGCCTCTGGCATGCTGGCCGGGCACGCGCCCGACGCGCAAACGGTGCGGCGCGCCACGCAAGACTGGCTGGCGCTGCGCGATGTGGATGATGGTTGCCAACTGGCCGCCAGTCTGCTTTACCAGCGCGGTCTGTTGCCCGCCACCGTCATCTGGGCCAAGGCCTGGCAGGCCGCTGGCGAGCAACGCTGGGCCATGGCGCGCGCTGCCGCGACACTGGTCATGCCAGAGGCGGGGCAAGAGCTGGCAGCCATCCAGAAAAGTCCGGCGCGCTATCTGGCCGGGCGCAGCGGCAGCAACCGCACGCCAGAGATGCTGACGCTGGCGCTGGCGCGGCTGGCCGTGCAAGATGCGGCGCAAGTGGCGCAAATGCTCGGCGGCGGGTTGGCTGAAAAGCTGTCCGAGCGGCAGCGCAACTGGGCCTGGGGCGCGGCGGGCGCGCAGGCGGCGTTCAGCCTGTCTGATCTTGCGCCGGGCTACTTTGCCAAAGTCACGCGCGACGCCGATTTGAGCCACAACATGCTGGCCTGGAAAGCGCGCGCCGCGCTGCGGCAGGGCGATTGGACAAACGTGCTGCGCGCCATCCATGCCATGCAGGACGACGCTGAAGATCAGGAAGCCTGGGTGTACTGGAAGGCGCGCGCCCAGATCGCACTGGCTGGCAGCAGCAGCGGCGAGGGCAGCCAGCGCGCGCGCGACGCCGCGCGCGCCAGTCTGGAAAAGCTGGCCAGCGCGCCCGGATCGTTTGGCTACTACGCGAAACTGGCGCGCGAAGACCTGGGCCGTCCCATTGCCGCGCCGCCCGCGCCCGCGCCCCTGACGGTGGCCGAAAAAGAAAACGCGCGCCGCGACATCGGCCTCAACCGCGCTTTGCTGGCCATTGCCGTGGGGTTGCGCAACGAAGGCGCGCGCGAGTGGAACTACGTTACCCGCCTGCACACGCCCGGCGGCATGAGCGACCGCGCGCTTTACGCCGCCGCCGACCTAGCCTGCCAGTACCAGGCGTGGGACCGCTGCATCAACAGCAGCGAGCGCACGCGCGGCTTCATGGACTTTGCGCAACGTTTTCCCCTGCCGTACCGCGCCGAGGTGCTGGCCAGCGCGCGCGATGCGGGCCTCGACCCGGCCTATGTGTACGGGCTGATCCGGCAAGAAAGCCGCTTTGTGCCCGACGCGCGCTCCAGCGCGGGCGCTTCGGGCCTGATGCAGCTCATGCCCGCTACTGCGCGCTGGATGGCGCGCAAAACCGGCCTGGACGACTTCAAGGTCGAGCAGGTCAACGTGCCCGAGACCAACCTGCTGCTTGGCACGCGCTACCTCGCCCTGGCCCTGGCCGATCTGGGCGGCTCGCTGCCGCTGGCCGCCGCCGCCTACAACGCCGGGCCAAGCCGGGCGCGGCTCTGGCGCGCGCCCGGCGGCAGCAGCAGCCCGACACTGGACGGCGCCATCTGGGTGGAAAACATCCCTTTCCGAGAAACGCGCAACTACGTCAAGCAGGTGCTCTCCAACACCACCGACTACGCGGCGCGCCTTGGCGGCGGCCAGCAGCCGCAGTCGCTCAGGCAGCGCCTGGGCGTTGTCGGCCCGCCGCCGCCCACAGAAAGCGCGCCCGATACAGACCTGCCCTGAGCGCGCCACTGCCAACGGTTGCAAACGCGCGCGGGCTTGCCATTGCCGCGCGTCGCACCGTGCGCTGTTCAAGGCGTGGGCATCGGGCTTTTGCGCCGCGCGTTTGGGCCTTGCTGGCGTCGCCACGGACAGGCGCTTTGTGGCATCCACGCGACACGCCATGGGCCGCCGCCACGCGCCGCGCGCGCCCGCTCAAACCGCTGCGTGGCGTCCGCAAACAGGTTCTAAAGCCATATTAGTAATTTGCAAACAAAAAAATAGTAGTTTTATTTTTAAGTGTTGGCTAGCATCATTGGTGCAATGTTCTTCAACCATTGAGAGAGTTCAACATGATCAAACGTCGTTTCTGGATCCAGGCCACCCTGGCCCTTGCCGCACTGGGCGGCACGCTGGGGGCGCAAGCGCAAGGCACGGTCAACCTGCTCAACGTGTCGTATGACCCGACGCGCGAGCTGTACGTGGAATTCAACCAGGCCTTCGCCAAATACTGGAAAGCCAAGACCGGGCAAGACGTGAGCATCAAGCAGTCGCACGGCGGCTCGGGCAAGCAGGCGCGCTCCATCATCGACGGGCTGGACGCCGACGTTGCCACCCTGGGGCTGGCGCCCGACATCGACGCGCTGGTCAAAAACGGCGGCTGGGTCGCGGCCAACTGGCAAAAGCGCCTGCCCAACAACTCGGCGCCCTACACCTCGACCATTGTGCTGCTGGTGCGCAAAGGCAACCCCAAGGGCATCGCGGACTGGGGCGATCTGATCAAACCCGGCGTCAAAGTCATCACGCCCAACCCCAAGACATCGGCTGGCGCGCAGTGGAACTACCTGGCCGCGTGGGAATACGCCAAGCGCAAATTCGGCGGCGACGCTGCCGCCAAGGACTTTGTTGCCAAGCTCTACGCCAACGTGCCCGTGCTCGACACCGGCGCGCGCGGCTCCACCATCACCTTTGCCCAGCGCAATCAGGGCGACGTGCTGCTGGCCTGGGAAAACGAGGCTTTCCTGGTGCTCAAGGAATTCGGCGCCGACAAGTTCGACATCGTTGTGCCGCCACTGAGCATCCTGGCCGAACCCGTGGTGGCCGTGGTCGACAAGAACGTGGACAAGAAGGGCACGCGCGCCGTGGCCGAGGAATACCTCAAATACCTGTACTCCGACGAGGGCCAGGACCTTGCCGGCAAACACTACTACCGCCCCAGCAGCGAAAAAGCCCGCGCCAAATACACGGCGCAATTTCCCAAGCTGGAGCTGTTCACCATCGACCAGGCCTTTGGCGGCTGGGCCAACGCGAGAAAGCACTTTGCCGATGGCGGCAACTTTGACCAGATCTACACCAAGAAATAAGGCCAAACCGGACGTGCGCTTCGTGCGGGCAAGAGAGATAACGGGATTTCTGGTCAAAAAACATGCTTGAGTTGCGTTTTGACAGCCATCACCGCGCGCGGCGCGGCGGCGCGCCCGTGGCGGCAGCACTGCTGCTGCTACCGCAAACCAGGCGCGCCACCGCAGTCGGGTGGTGCTGGCTGACCACCATCGTTGCCGCTTTTGCCCGCACTTTTTTTCATGACGCGCGTTTTGGGGCCAATGCCAGTCGCCGCCAGAGAGCAAGACACAAGAAGCCTCTGGCCGCCCAGCAGGCTGGCACCCAATGGGCGACTTTCGCGGCGGGGTGACGACACATGAATGCTGTTTTTTCAATGTCCATCTGGCGATTGCAGCCCCTGCCGCGTCGCGGCGGCGGCCATGCCGCACATGCTTTGGATCACGCAAAAGAAGTTGGCGGTGGGGCAGCGCCGCCCGGTTTCCGAATGCCGGTTTGGCCCGTTGTGCCGCTGGCGTGGCAGGCGCGCTGTTGTTGTTGCTGCGCCTGAACGCCCGCCGCGCGCTGGATTTTGGCGCGCCCCTCTTCTCTTGACGTCTTTTTCAGGGTGGCCCCACGCGCGGCACCCGCATCCGGAGCAATTTGATGAGCCAACAACACACGCAACCCCCCGGGGCCAATTGGCCCCGTGTCCCTTGGCGGCATGACGGCAACGCCGAAGAAGCCGCTGACGCGACCTGCGCCGCGCTGGCGCGCATTCTGGCCGTAACCGCCCGCGCCTGGGGCATTCAGGCCACTGGCGCGCCGGTGGATTGGCGCGTTGCCGCGGCGCCGCCGCCAGCACTGCCTTCGCAGCCGCCGCCATGGCGCAGCAGTTGGCGCGCGGGCAACAGCGGCCATGCCTTGCCGCGCGCGGCGCGCGCCAGCCTGGACTTGTGGCGCGGGGTGGCGGTTTGAGCGCCGCCGTCCGGTTTTTCAGGAGCGCCCCTGCCGTGCTGCCCATGCAAACCTTCTTCCCGCACATGCGATGTAGCGCCTGACTGGCCGCAGCGGGCGCGGCCAGTTGGCACCGGTTCCCCTTTTTGCTTTGACCCGGAAGCGATTCCCTTGCGCAAGGGCGGGCGTGGCTTTCCCAGGCGCATGCACAGCAGTCTTTTTTTGCAGGAGTCCCAGTCATGGAAACAGCAACTTACCCCAACAACCGCGCGGACGGCGCGCACCACCAGCAGCAGCACCGGCGGCGGCACGGACTGATTGCGCTGCGCAATCTGTTTGTCGGCTTTGTGGTCTTCATCGCCCTTGTCCTGATCGCGGCGTTTTTGCTGGCCGCGTCTGCCTACGCGCAGCAGGGTGGCAAGGGCGAGCTGCGCATTGGCTATCAAAAAAGCGCCAGCCTGTTCGTGCTGCAAAAAGCCTCGGGCACGCTGGAAAAACGGCTCGCGCCGCTGGGCTTTGGCGTGAAATGGATCGAATTTCCGGCAGGGCCGCAATTGCTCGAAGGGCTGAACGTTGGCGCGGTGGATGTCGGCTTTGTGGGCGAAGCGCCGCCCATCTTCGCGCAGGCGGCGGGCGCGCGATTCGTTTACTTTGGCTACGAACCGGCCGCTCCGCATGCCGAGGCCATCCTCGTGCTGCCGGATTCCCCAATCCAGTCCGTGGCCGATCTCAAGGGCAAGAAGATCGCGCTCAACAAGGGCAGCAATGTGCATTACCTGCTGGTCAAACAGCTTGAAAGGCACGGCCTGAAAGTCTCTGACATCCAGCCCATTTATCTGGCGCCCGCCGATGGCCGCGCCGCTTTCGAGAGCAAAAAGGTCGACGCCTGGGTGATCTGGGATCCGTTTCAGGCAGCGGCTGAAAAAGCCATTGGCGCGCGCGTGCTGGCCGACGGCGCACCTGGCGTTGTGAACAACTACCAGTACTACCTGGGCGCGCGCGACTTCGTGACGAAAAACCCCAGGGTCATCGCCGCACTGTTCGAGGACTCCGTGGCGCAGGGCGCGTGGCTCAAGCAAAACCCGCGCCAGGCGGCCGAGCGCATCGCGCCGCTGCAAGGGCTGCCCGTCGATGTGGTGGAGCGGTCTTTGCAACGCTACGAATTCAACGTCAAGCCGATCACGCCCGCCGTGGTGGCTGACCAGCAAAAGATCGCAGACACGTTCTTCGACCTCAAGCTCATTCCCAAAGCCATCCAGGTGAGCGATGCCGTTGTGCCGGGCGCGCAACCCTGATTCCGATTCACGCCACACAAGAGACGGATACACACCATGAACCCCAAAATTTCTTCCCTGTCGCGCCGCCGCCTGATTCAGGGCGCGGCCTCTGCACTTGCACTGCCCGTTCTGGGGCAGCCCGCCACTGCGGCTGCCGCACCATCGCGCGAATTGCGCATCGGCCATCAGAAAGGCTTGCTGAGTTTGCTCAAGGGCCGGGGCACGCTGGAAAAGCGCCTGGCGCCGCTGGGCGTTTCGGTCAAGTGGATCGAGTTCAC
>JAISNB010000086.1 GCA_031276435.1 Burkholderiaceae bacterium
ATTCTGGCCGAACAGCAGGAGATTGCGGACACCTTCTTCGACCTCAAGCTCATTCCCAGGCGTCTTCAGATCGGCAGCAGCGCGGTGCGCTCGCCCTGGGCGGCGTTTGATACGCCCGCATGCCATTGAAAGGTGATCGCGCCATGCCCGCAACAGGAGTAGTACGCCACATCCGCTTTCCCGCTTTTGCCGCGCGCGGCGCGTTTGGTGCGCCACACGCTTTTTTGTCCGTGAGGGCGTTTTGCCCCAAAGGCGCACCGGATTTCACGCCAGCAGCAGGCTTTGTGGCCTGAGAGCATTTTTCATCCATCCAAGAGAGCAACGAGAGAGGTATCGACATGCAGGTTTTCTGGTTTATTCCCACGCACGGCGATGGCCGTTACCTGGGCACGTCCGAGGGCGCGCGCGAGTTGAGCCACGACTACATCAAGCAAATCGCCATTGCCGCCGACAGTCTGGGCTACGAAGGCGTGCTGATCCCCACGGGCCGCTCGTGCGAAGACCCTTGGGTGCTGGCCTCCAGCCTGATCGGCTTTACCAGACGGCTCAAATTCCTGGTGGCCGTGCGCCCCGGCCTGCACCTGCCCAGCCTGGCCGCGCGCATGGCGGCCAGCTTTGACCGGCTTTCCGGCGGCCGCTTGCTCATCAACCTGGTCGCGGGCGGCGACCAGACCGAGTTCGCGGGCGACGGCCTGTTCCTCGACCATGCCGCGCGCTACGCGCAGGCGACCGAGTTCATCCGCATCTGGCGCGAGATTCTGGCGCGCAGTCACGAGGGGCAGGCGCTGGACTACGAGGGCCAATACCTCTCGGTCAAGGGCGCCAAGCTTTTGTTTCCGCCAGTGCAAAGGCCGCATCCGCCGGTGTACTTTGGCGGCTCATCGCCCGTGGCGCACGAGTTGGCCGCCGAGCAGGTCGACGCCTATCTGACCTGGGGCGAGCCGCCCGCCGAAGTGGCCAAAAAGATTGCCGATGTGCGCGCCCGGGCCGCGCGCCACGGCCGCACGCTCAAATTTGGCATCCGCCTGCATGTGATCGTGCGCGAGAGCGACAGCGCCGCGTGGGCCGCCGCCGAAGACCTCATCAGCCGCGTCAAGGACGAGACCGTGGCGCAGGCGCAGGCCGTGTTCGCGCGCATGGATTCCGAAGGCCAGCGGCGCATGGCCGCGCTGCACCAGGGCGGCGCCAAACGCAGCCGCGCCGATCTGGAGATCAGCCCCAACCTGTGGGCTGGCGTGGGCCTGGTGCGCGGCGGCGCGGGCACGGCGCTGGTGGGCGACGCCAAAACCGTGGCCGCGCGCATTCAGGAATACGCGGCTTTGGGCATCGAGGTGTTCGTGCTCTCGGGTTACCCGCATCTGGACGAGGCCCACCGTTTTGCCGAACTGGTTTTCCCGCTGCTGCCGCTCACATTGCGGGAGCGTTTGACTGGCGGCTCGCCGCAGGCTTTTGGCGAGGCCGTGGGCAACCAGTACCTGCCGCCGCGCGCCGCAAAGGACACGTTGCCATGACCATGACCACGCATTACGGCATCAACCCCGCACCGCCACCGCTGCCACCGGGAGAGGCGGCATGACAAACACCGTTCGGGAACTGCAAGTTACCCCTGTGCCCGCGGCGGCGCTGCCCGATGCCGCGCCAGCGGCGCCCGGTGGTGGTGGCGCCTCTGGCGGCGCGTTGCTGGCCGCATCCGCGCTGCAACTGCTGCGCACCGTGTGGCGCCGCCTGCTGCCGTGGCTGGTGCCCATGGCGCTGATTGCCGTGTGGCAGGCTTCATCGTCGCTGGGCTGGCTTTCCACCCGCGTGCTGCCCGCGCCGCTTGAGGTGGCCAAGGCCGCCTGGACGCTGACCGCATCGGGCGAGCTTTGGACGCACGTCAAGATCAGCGCGGGCCGCGCCTTTGCAGGGCTGGCTGTGGGTGGCGGACTGGGGCTGGCGCTTGGCCTGCTGACTGGATCGCTGCGCATCTTCGAGACGCTGCTGGACTCCACCATCCAGATGGTGCGCAACATTCCGGCGCTGGCGCTCATTCCGCTGGTCATTCTGTGGTTCGGCATTGACGAGACGGCCAAGCTCTTTCTCATCAGCGTGACGGTGTTTTTCCCGATCTACCTGAACACCTTCCACGGCATCCGCAATGTCGACCCGCAGCTCATCGAGATGGGCCGCACCTATGGCCTGCCGCGATGGCTGCTTTACCGCGACATCATCCTGCCCGGCGCGCTGTCGTCCATCCTGGTTGGCCTGCGTTTTTCGCTGGGCCTGATGTGGGTGATGCTGATCGTGGCCGAAACCATCTCCGCGCAGTCGGGCATTGGCTATCTGACGATGAACGCGCGCGAGTTTCTGCAAACCGACATCGTGCTCGTCGGCATTTTGCTGTACGCGCTGCTGGGCAAGCTGGCCGACGTGTTCGCGCGCGCGCTGGAGCACTGGTGGTTGCGCTGGCACCCCGGCTATCAATCCAAGTAACCCCAAAACCCCCGAGAGGAATCACACATGACATACCGCACTGCCGCCAACGCCACCTTCTCGCGCCGTGGCGCGCTCGCCGCCCTGGGCGCACTGGCCGCAAGCCTGGCCTGGGCGCCCACCGCCGCCGCAGCAGCATCCAGCAGCGTGCGCATCGGCTTTCAGAAATCGTCCACGCTGATTGCCGTACTCAAGGCCCGGGGCACGCTGGAAAAACAGCTTGCCGCCCTGGGCGTGACGCCCGAGTGGCACGAATTCAGCAGTGGCCTGCCGCTGCTGGAGGCGCTGAATCTGGACAATCTGGATTTCAGCGCCGACGTGGCCGATACCGTGCCCGTGTTTGCGCAGGCCGCTGGCGCGCAACTTGTTTTCGTGGCGCAGGAAGCGCCATCGCCCGCGGCCCAGGCCATTTTGGTCAGGGCCGACTCGCCGCTGAAAACCGTGGCCGACCTCAAGGGCAAGAAAGTGGGCTTTGCCAAGGCCGCTGGCGCGCATTACCTGCTGATTGCCGCGCTGAACAAGGCGGGCCTGGCGTTTGCCGACATTCAGCCCGCCTACCTCACGCCCGCCGATGGCCGCGCCGCGTTCGAGAAAGGCGCCATCGACGCCTGGGTGGTGTGGGATCCGTTTGTTTCCGCCGCGCAGCGCCAGTCTGGCGCGCGCGTGCTGACCGACGGCACCGGGCTGGCCTTGTACCAGCGCTATTACCTGGCCAGCGCCAAATTTGCCGCCGCGCGGCCCGATGTGCTGCGCGTGCTCTACGCCGAGCTGGAAAAAGCCGGCAAGTGGGTCAAGCAAAACCCCGCCGAGGCGGCGGCGCTGCTGGCGCCCGTGTGGGGGCTGGACGAGGCCACCGTCGCACAGGCCAACAGCCGCCGCAGCTATGCCGTGCGGCCCGTCACGCCGGACAACCTGGGCGAGCAGCAAAAAATTGCCGACGCCTTCTGGGGCGGAAAGCTGTTGCCGCGCAAGGTCAATGCGACCGACGTGACACTGTTCAGGCCCGGAGCGTGAGCGCCGCCATGACCAGCGCCACCATTGCCACTGTTTTCGCGCCATCCACGCCTGCCGATGCCGCCGCGCCACTGCCCGAATCTGGCGGCGAGGGCGGCGGCGTGCGTCTGGAAGTGCGCGATCTGCACAAACGCTACGGCCAGCGCGAGGTGCTGCGCAACGCGCAGCTTGCCATCGAGCCGGGCGAATTCATCGCCATCGTGGGCCGCAGCGGCTGCGGCAAAAGCACGTTGCTGCGGCTTGTCGCCGGACTGGAAGCGCCCAGCGCGGGCGCGCTTTGCATCAACGGCCAGGCCGTGCATGGCCTGCACGCGGACACGCGCATCATGTTCCAGGAAGCGCGCCTGCTGCCCTGGCGCAGCGTGCTGGGCAATGTGACGCTTGGCTTGGCCGCACACCTGCGCGCGCGTGGCCGCGAGGTGCTGGCCCAGGTGGGCCTGGCCGACCGCGAGCGCGAATGGCCCGCGCGCCTGTCGGGTGGCCAGCGCCAGCGCGTGGCCCTGGCGCGCGCACTGGTGCACCGCCCGCGCCTGTTGCTGCTGGACGAGCCGCTGGGCGCGCTTGACGCGCTCACGCGCATCGAGATGCACCGCCTCATCGAAAACCTGTGGCAGCGCCACCGCTTTACCGCGCTGCTGGTCACGCACGACGTGCAAGAGGCCGTGGCGCTGGCCGACCGCGTGATCCTGATTGAAGATGGCCGCATCGCGCTGGACGAGCGCATTGCGCTGGCGCGACCGCGCTCGCAAGGCGATCCGGCCTTTGCCGCCATCGAAAAACGCATTCTCGACCGCGTGTTGCAAAAGCCCGCGGGCGATGCGCCGCCGCCACCGCCGCCCGTCGACACAAGCTGGCCGGGCGTTCCCGCACACGGCCTGCGCTGGGCCATCTGATGGTCGCTGCCGCCGCAAACACCCCGATTCCCGCGTTCCATTCCGGACTTTTCAAGGAGAAAAAACATGTCCACCATTCAAGCCATCAATGTGCGCAACCAGTTCAAGGGCAAGGTGCGCGAAATCATCCGCGGCGACGTGGTCTCTGAAATCGACGTCGAAACGCCCTGGGGCGGCATCGTCACATCGGTCATCACCACGCGCTCGGTGGACGACTTGCATCTGGTCGTCGGCTCGGAAGTGGTCGCGCTGGTCAAATCCACCGAAGTGGCGCTGGCCAAGCTGTAACCGCGCGCGCCGCCTGTCTTTTTGAAAAGCAGCCTCAACGCAAGGCGCGCGCCGCGTGCCCTGCCCCGCGTTGCGGTTGCTGCACAATCCGGGTTTTGGCCTTGCCCCTTGCCCCGAATGACCCCAAAGCAAAAAGACAGCGGCAGCGCCGCCGCCGCCCCGCCCGCGCCGCAGCAACCGGACGCCATGCAGGACAACGTCTGGCTGGCCGGATTGGGCGCGTGGGCACAAGCACAGGCGCGTGGCACCGAGGCCTTTGACGCACTGGTGCAAACCGGGTTGGAACAACAGGCCAGGGCGCGCGAGCTGGCCGAATCCGAACTGACCCGCGCCGCGCAGCACTTTGCCACGCTGACAGCCAGCGCATCGGCCATGCCGTGGGACCGGCTCAGCGGCATTTTTGAAACCCGCGTGGCGCGCGCCATGGAGCACTTGGGTGTGCCCACGCCGCAAACTTTGCTGGCGCTGACGCGCCGCATCGACCAACTGGAGCGCCGCATCGCGCAACTGGAAAAAGCGCCCGCCGCCGCCGCATCTGGCGCGCGCCCGGCGGTGCAGGCAAAGGCGCGGCCCAAACCCCCAACCCCGGGCGCGGTGCGCAAAAAACCTGTCAATCGGGGCGCGGCGCGCAAGCGTTGATTTTTTGCTGGCTGGCCTGTGATGGCCGCAAACCGTTGCGCGCGCAAGCCCGGAGCCTTATCGCCCCTTGCATGCATCGTCCAGACGCATGGCGCGCCCGTTGCCCGAAATTCCCCGACTGCCGCGCGCCGCGCGGGATCTGATCGCGCGGCAAACGGCGTCCGTCAACCAGCCCCGCGCGTCCCGGTAAACTTTGGCCGTACCATGAACAAGACGACGCCCGGCCCCGCATTGCGCCACGCGCCGCTCTGGCGGAGCCGGTGATGGCGCGCAAGCCGCCCCGTCGCACCGCCGAGCGCATCGCCCAGACCACGCTGGCGCTGTTCAACCGGTTTGGCGAGCCGAACGTGTCCACCAACCAGATTTGCGCCGACCTGTCCATCAGCCCCGGCAACCTGTATTACCACTACCCGTCCAAGGACGATCTGGTCAGTGCGCTGTTCGACCGCTACCGCGGCGACATGGCGCTGCTGCTGCCCGCCAGCGCCGACGTGCGCGACGTGGAAGACGCCTGGTTCTTCTTCCACTCGCTGCTGGAAGTGATCTGGCAATACCGTTTCCTGTACCGCGACCTCAACCACCTGCTCTCGCGCAACCGGCATCTGGAATTGCACTTTCCCGGCATCCTGCGACGCAAGCAAGAGGCCGTCCACACCGTATTGCAGCGCCTGCTGGACGCCGCAGGCAGCGCCAACAGCGCCCTGGCCGCCAACCTGGTGGTGCTGCTGACCTGGTGGCTCAGCTACGAATACGTGCTCAACCCGCGCCAAGCGCTGGAATCCGAAAACGAACAGGACGCCCTGCTGCGCGGCGCCTGGCACGTGCTCAGCATGCTGCTGCCCTATCTGGAACCCGGCGCTCGCGCGCATTTGCAGGCGCTGCTGTCGGCCTACGCCGCCGCCGACGCCTGAAGCACGCGCCGCCGCCCCGGCGCGCCAACGGACGCCGCCGTCCGGCGCTAGACTTGGCGCATGAAGCCCGCCGAACCCAAGCTCATCGAATCCGTCGTGGCGCAAACAGACGCCCTCATCCGGCTGCGCCGCGACATCCACGCGCACCCCGAACTTGGCTTTGAAGAAAAGCGCACCGCCGATCTGGTGGCCACCCGGCTGGCCGAATGGGGCATCCCCACGCATCGCGGCCTGGGCACAACCGGCGTGGTCGGCATCGTGCACGGGCGCGACGGCGGCCAGTGTGGCCGCGCCCTGGGCCTGCGCGCCGACATGGACGCCCTGCCCATGACCGAGGCCAACACCTTCGCGCACGCCAGCCAGCACCCCGGCAAAATGCACGCCTGCGGGCACGACGGCCACATTGCCATGCTGCTGGCCGCCGCGCAACACCTGGCGCGCCAGCGCGACTTCGACGGCACCGTCTACCTGATATTCCAGCCCGCCGAAGAAGGCGGCGGCGGCGCGCGCGAAATGATCCGCGACGGCCTGTTTGAACGCTTCCCCATGGAAGCCGTCTTTGGCATGCACAACTGGCCTGGCCTCAAGCCGGGCACCCTGGCCATATCGCCCGGCCCGGTCATGGCATCGAGCAACGAATTCGACATCACCATCACCGGCAAAGGCGGCCACGCTGCCATGCCCCACACGGGCACCGACCCCGTACCCATCGCCTGCCAGATCGTGCAGGCCTTTCAAACCATCATCACGCGCAACAAGAAACCCATCGAGGCGGCGGTCATCTCAGTGACCATGGTGCACGCGGGCGAAGCCAACAACGTCATCCCCGACAGTTGCCGACTGCAAGGCACGGCGCGCGCCTTCACCTTTGAAACCCTCGATCTGGTAGAGCGCCGCATGCGCGAAATTGCCGAAGGCATCTGCGCCGCCATGGGCGCAACCTGCGCGTTTGGCTTTCACCGCAACTACCCGCCCACCATCAACACCGCCTACGAAGCCGCTTTTTGCCGCCGCGTCATGGCAGACATCGTGGGCGAAGCCAGCGTACTGGCGCAAGAGCCGGTCATGGCCGCCGAAGACTTCTCTTTCATGTTGCAGCAACGGCCAGGCGCCTTCTGCTTCATTGCCAACGGCGACGGCGCGCACCGCAGCCAGTTCGGCGCGGGCCACGACACCGGAGCCTGCACACTGCACAACGCGCGCTACGACTTCAACGATGCCTTGATTCCCCTGGGCGCGACCTACTGGATACGGCTGGCGCAAGCCTGGCTGGGCCACAAGCCGCCCGCGCGCGATGGCTCTGCGGCGCGCTGGCCGCGGCCAGCAAAGAGCGGCAGAACGTGCGGCAGGACTTGACCCAGGCCGACAGCGACCTTTTGAGCGAAACCCTCAACAGCACACTGCTGGCGTGGCTGTGCGAACTCAACGGCCTGGCCCCGTGCCAGGTGTGGCGCCAGATACAAGAAGAATCCGATCAGAAAACCCTGGCCGAGGCAGACAAAGCCGTTTACGACATGGGCTTTGAACTGAGCGAAGACGTGGTGCGCGCGCGCTACGGAGAAGGCTGGAGCAGGCGCGCTGATGCATCTCTTGCCCCTCTCCCTGACCCTCCCCCCACAGGGGGAGGGAATATCGCCCCCTCCCCCTTCCTCACCCCCCCGCCCCTCTCCACAAGTGGAGAGGGGAGCAAATGGCTCCCTCCCCCCGCGGGGGGAGGGTCGGGGAGAGGGGACAACGGGGCAGAAGGTTGGGGTGAGGGGGCCTCTCCAGCGCCGGGCAGGCAGCCGCCCAACTTTGCGGAGCGCGACGCGACGCCCACACTCTTACTCCCTCGCCCCCTGCAAGGGGGAGAGGGTGGGGGTGAGGGGGTCGATGCCCTTTCCGACCCATTGGACGCCACCAGCGCCAACGTCATCGGCCAATGGCTGAATCAACTGCGCGCCGCCGTCAATGCATACGACGACCCCCAGCAACTGCAAGACGCCTTGCTCGCACAATTTGGCGCACTGCCTGAACGTGACCTGACCGAACTCATGGCCCTGGCCTTTGAACTGGCGCACCTCAAAGGGCGCGAGGCTGCCCTCACCGACAACTCCCCTCTCCCCAGCCCTCCCCCCCAAGGGGGAGGGAGTGGGGATGGGGGGAGCGTATTGCTCCCTCCCCCATCCTCACCCCCCGCCCCTCTCCACTT
>JAISNB010000124.1 GCA_031276435.1 Burkholderiaceae bacterium
ATGCCGCCGCCGAGCGCCTTGAGCAGCGTGGCGTGGTTGTTCAGCCGGTTGAGGCGGTTTTCAGCCAGGGCGATTTCCGCGCTGCGGCGGCTTTGCTGCGCGTCCAGCCAGGTTTTCAGCGCGATGGCGCCAGCGCGGTAGCGGATTTCGTTGAGGCGCTCGACTTTTTGCGCGTCGGCCAGGATGACGCCCAGTTGCACCGCTTGCGCCTCGTATTGCTGGCGCGCGGACAGGGCGTTTTCCACCTCGGCAAGCGCGGTGTAAAGCGTTTGCCTGAAACTGACCACCGCTTCCTCATACTGCGCTTTGGAGATGTCCAGGTTCAGATTCATTTCGGTGACGTTGAGAAACGGCAGGGAGATTCCGGCGCCCAGCGCCGCTACGGGGTTGCTCAGCACATCGAGCAGCGACCGGCTGCTGCTGCCCAGACTGCCGGTGAGGCTGAAGCCGGGGTAGTAGCTGGCGCGTGTGGCGTCTATGTTGCGAAAGCTTTTGCGCAAACGCAGTTCGGCAGCGCGCAGATCGGGCCGACGCCCGAGCAGCGTGGCGGGCAGGTCGGCGTCAACCGCTGGCAGCGCGCCATCGCTCAGTTGCCCGGGCGCGCTCCAGTTGGCGCTGGCCGGGCCGATGGGTTGGCCGTCGAACAGCAGGGCCAGCGCGCTGGATGTTTCCACATGTTGCTGTTGCAGCGTGGTCAGCGCGGCTTTCTGGCTGGCGAGATTGCCGCGCGCTTCGGCCACTTCCAGGCCAGAGACGGCGCCCGCCTGGTATTGGGTGGCAATCAGATCCAGCGTGGTTTGCGCGTGATCAATGCCTTGCGCGGCATGGGCCAGGCGCTGGTTCAGGTACGCCAGTTGCCAGTACAGCGACGCGGTGGTGCCCGCCAGCGCCAGAGCGGCGCTTTGCCGGTCTTGCTCGCTGGCCATGGCTTCCCATTCGGCCATTTCGCGCCGCGATCCGATGCGGTTCCACAAATCCAGTTCGTAGCTCACGCCCAGCGAGAAGCTGCTCGATTGGGCGCTGCTGTGCGTTTCCAGATTGCGGTTTTTGTTGTGGCTGAGGCTGCCGCTGAAGCTGGGGCGGTTGGCCGCCAGGCCAGCCTGCAATTGCGCGGCGCGCACGCGCAGCGCGGCGGCGGCCAGGTTGTTGTTGTGCCGCAGCGCGGCGTCGATCAGCGCGTCGAGCGCCGGGTCGTTGAAGGCGCGCCACCAGCCGTCGGTCATGGCGGCGGCTGCGCTGGCGGCCTCTTGCGCGGCGCCGCTGGCATGCTGCCACTGCGCGGGCATTGCGGTGGCGGGCGGCTCGAAGGCGCTGCGGTTGACGGCGCAGCCGGTCAGCGTGGCCGCCGTGCACAACGCGGCCAGCAGCGTATGCCGAAAGTGCGCGCGGCTGTGGCGGCGGTTGGGCGATGGGGAAAAAAGTGTTTTCATTCTCTGGACAAGGCTTCCACCGGATCGAGTTGCGCCGCGTTGCGCGCTGGCAGGTAGCCAAAGACAACGCCAATCAGCGTGGCGCAGACAAAGGCCAGCGCCATGGAACTGGTGGAATACACCATGGTGAATGTGCTGCCGGACATCGAAAAGAGCACGCCAATCAGCAGTGACAGGCCAATGCCCAGCACGCCGCCAATCAGGCAAACCAGTACGGCTTCGATCAGGAATTGCTGCTGGATGTCGCTTTGCCGCGCGCCTACGGCCATGCGCACGCCAATTTCCTGCGTGCGCTCGGTCACGGACACGAGCATGATGTTCATCACGCCAATGCCGCCCACGATCAGCGAGATGACGGCGATCGACGAGATGAGCAGCGTCATCGTCTGCGTGGTGGCCTCGATGGTTTGCCGGATGCTGTCGGTGTTGCGCACAAAGAAGTCCGTGCGCCCGTGGCGCTGCGTGAGCAACTGGATGATGCCCTGCTCGGCGGCGGCGGGGGAAACCTCGTCTGACACGCGCACGGTGATGCTGCGCAGGTAGCTCTGGCGCACGATGCGGCTCATGGCCGTGGTGTAGGGGATGAAAACGCCGAGCGTGTCGCTGTTGCCAAAGGCCGAGTCTTTTTTGGCGGCCACGCCAATCACGCGCACCGGCACTTTGCCGATCAGGATCACTTCGCCCACGGGGTTCGGGGTGTTGGGAAACAGGGTTTTGAGGGTGTTGTCGTCAATGACCGCCACCTGTTCGCGCAATTGCAGGTTGCGCTCTGTAAAGGCCTGGCCCCGCGCAATGGTTACGTCGCGCACGCGGAAATACTGCTCGCTCACGCCTTGCACGCTGGCGGTGGCTTCCACGTTGCGGTAGCGCAGCGTGGCGCTGCTTTGTATGTTGGGCGTCACGCTGTCCACGTAGCCTTGCAGGCGCAGGGCTTGGGCGTCTGAAGGCATCAGCGTGCGCACGCTGGCCGAGCGCGTGTCGCCAAAGCCGGTGCCCGGGAAAATGTCAATGGTGTTGGTGCCGATGGCGCTGATGTTCTTCAGGATGTTTTGCCGCGAGCCTTCGCCAAGCGCCACAACGGCCACCACCGAGGCGATGCCGATGATGATGCCGAGCATGGTCAGGAAGGTGCGCAGGCGGTGCGCGTTCATGGCCAGCAGCGCCATGATGAAAGCCTCGCGCGTGCGCTCCAGCGCGGCGCGCAGGGCGTCGGCGCCACCGGTTCTGGGGCGTGGCGCGGCAGGCAGTTGCCGCCTTGGCGCGACGGTGGCGGCGGCTGTGGTTGCGGTGGCTGCGGTCTGGTTGTCGGCAATGATTTTGCCGTCGCTGATTTCAATGATGCGGTGCGCGTGCGCGGCTACCTTCATGTCGTGCGTGACGATGATGATGGTGTGGCCTTCGGCGTGCAGCTCCTGGAGAATGCCCATCACGTCTTCGCCGCTTCTGGTGTCCAGCGCGCCCGTGGGTTCGTCGGCCAGGATCACGCTGCCGCCGTTCATCAGCGCACGCGCAATGGAAACGCGCTGCTGCTGCCCGCCCGAGAGCTGGCCGGGCCGGTGCCCGGTGCGATCGCCCAGCCCCAGGCGCTCCAGCAGGCGGGCCGCGCGCGCGTCACGCGCGCCCTTGCCGGAGCCAACGTAAACGGCGGGCATCTCGACGTTGCCAAGCGCCGTCAAATCGGCCAGCAGGTGATAGCGCTGGAAGATGAAGCCGAAATGCTCGCGCCGCAGTTCGGCCAGATCGTCGCTGCCCAGTTTGTCGGTCGCGCGACCGGCCACGCGGTAGACGCCGCGGCTGGCCTGGTCGAGGCAACCAAGAATGTTCATCAGCGTGGATTTGCCAGAGCCAGAGGCACCCACAATGGCGACCATTTCGCCGGCGTGGATGCTCAAGTCCACATCCCTGAGCACGGTCACTGGCTCGCCGCCAGAGATGAACTCGCGGCAAATGCCCTTGAGTTCAAGCAGTGGCACCGCTGCGGCTGGCGCGCCACTTTCAGCCAGCGTGGATGAAGCGCAAGTCATGCGGGTTGCCATTTCCAGTCAGCGGGGGCGCGGACCCATGCCCATACCCATGCCCATGCGCGCTTGACCGCCGCTGGCGGTGGCGGCATTGGACTGGCCCAGAATGACTTTTTCGCCCTCGTTCAAACCTTCGAGCACCTGCGCATTGACGTTGTTGTTCAGGCCCACCCTGATTTTGCGCGGCTGCGCGTTGCCGTCTGCGGCCAGCACGCGCACCTCGTAGGTGCCGTCCGGAGCGCCGCGCCCGCCGCGACGGCTGCTACCCGTGAGCGCGGCCGACGGAATCAGCAAGGCACCTTTGGCCTCGTCGCGCACGATGGAAACCTCGGCCGTCATGGCAATGCGCAGCTTGCCCTCGGGGTTGGGCACATCGAACAAACCGTTGTAGTAAATGGCCGTGGCGCTCGAAGAACCCGATGACGTGCTGGATGCCGACGAGATGGACTCCGGCGCTGGCTCCACCGCGCGCAGCGTGGCGTAGTAGCGCTTGTCCGGCTCGCCCAGAATCGTGAAATACACCTTTTGCCCAGGCTCGACGCGTACCACATCGGCCTCGGAAATCTCGGCCTTGATGGTCACCCTGTCCAGTTGCGCCAGGATGATGATGGACGGCGTGGTCTGGTTGGCGTTGACGGTTTGCCCCTCTTCAACAATCACGGCAACCACCACGCCATCCATGGGCGCGGTGATGGTGGTGTAACCCAGATTGACCTTGGCCGTATCCACCTGAATGGCCGATTGCTTGATCTGCGCATTGAGCGCGACGATTTCGGCCCCGGTGGTCTCCAGCGCCGCCTGCGCGGCTTCAAACGCCTCGCGCGACGTGGCATCGGCCTCGAACATGGTCTTCTGGCGCGCATAAGCCAGTTGCGCCTGCTTGTGCGTGGCCTGCTTTTGCACCAGTTGTGCCCTGGCGGTCTCCAGCGCCGCCTGCGCGTTGTGCAAACTGTTGTTTTGCGTGGTGGAATCAATCTCGGCAATCAGGTCGCCCTTTTTCACCGCATCGCCCAACTGCACGGCCAGGCGCTTGATCTGCCCCGAAACCTGCGCGCCCACGTTCACCTGCTTGTAAGCCTCGATCACACCACTGGCCAGCACCGTATCTTCCAGATCGCCGCGCGTAACCGGGGCGGTCACGTAACTCACGGCGGGTTGCGACGGGAAGAAAAAAACCTTGACGGCCCAGGCTGCCAGGCCCAGCGCCAGCAGCGCGACGATGAATTTCAGCCACTTTTTCATTCACTACAGCTTTCTTTGTTTGCTGACCAAGGCATTTTGCGGCAACGCGCGCCGCAACGAATGCTGGCAAGTGTGCCTCAGAGTTGGCGGCGGCACTGTCGCCCGCAAGAAAAGCTGCGTAAAGAAGTATGAACTATGGTTGCGTGGGGCGGGCGCATTTTTAGCGAGAACAGCCGCCCAAAAACAATTGGCTTTTTTGCGGATGCCAATTTCGTTTCAGCGCGCGCGCATCCAAGAGCGCATGCGCCTGTGCGGCGGCAGGTTTTACAGGGGCGCGGGGGGTGGTGTCTGGTTTTGCAGCCGGGCGCGGTGCCGCGCGATTTGCTGGCGCACCTGGGCGGGGGCGGTGCCGCCCAATGTGTTGCGGGCGTTGAGGCTGCCGCGCAGGGAGAGTGCGGGGAGCGCGTCGGCGTCGATGCTGGCGTGAAATTGCCGCAGTTCGGCCAGGGGCAGTTCGGCCAGGTCGCAGCCTTGTTGTTGCGCGGCGCGCACGGCGCGGGCGACGGCTTCGTGCGCGTCGCGAAAGGGCAGGCCTTTTTTGACCAAGTAGTCGGCCAGGTCGGTGGCGGTGGCGTAGCCTTTGCGTGCGGCGTTTTCCATGGCTTGGGCGTTGATGGCGATGCCGCCTTCTTTTTGCCCGGTTTCGGGGTGGGTTTGTCCGCCGATCATTTCGGCAAAGATGCGCAGCGTGTCGCGCACGGTGTCCACGGTGTCAAAAAGCGGTTCCTTGTCTTCCTGGTTGTCTTTGTTGTAGGCCAGCGGCTGGCCTTTCATGAGGGTGATCAGGGCCATGAGGTGTCCGGCCACGCGGCCGGTTTTGCCGCGGGCCAGTTCGGGGATGTCGGGGTTTTTCTTTTGCGGCATGATGGATGAGCCGGTGGTGAAGCGGTCGGCGATGCGGATGAAGGCAAAGTTCTGGCTCATCCACAGGACGAGTTCTTCGCTGAGGCGGCTGATGTGGATCATGATGAGGCTGGCGGCGGCGGTGAATTCGATGGCGAAGTCGCGGTCGCTGACGGCGTCCAGGCTGTTTTGGCACAGGCAGGGGGCACCTTGCGCGTCGACCATGCCAAGAGTGCGGGCGACGCGCTCGCGGTCGAGCGGGTAGGTGGTTCCGGCCAGGGCGGCGCTGCCCAGCGGCAGTTGGTTGACGCGCTGGCGCACTTCTTGCAGGCGGGCCGCGTCGCGGGTGAACATTTCCACGTAGGCCAGCAGGTGGTGGGCCAGGCTGACGGGTTGCGCCACTTGCAGGTGGGTAAAGCCGGGCAGGATGGTGTCGGTGTTGGCTTCGGCCACATCGAGCAGCGCGGTTTGCAGATCGCGCAGCAGCGCGCCGAGCAGGTCGATTTGTTCGC
Organism: Burkholderiaceae bacterium; assembly: GCA_031276435.1. Classification (GTDB taxonomy): domain Bacteria; phylum Pseudomonadota; class Gammaproteobacteria; order Burkholderiales; family Burkholderiaceae_C; genus Ottowia. The sequence goes on from JAISNB010000124.1 coordinate 6,049, forward strand.
GCAGCCACAAGCGGATGTCGCAGGCCACTTGGTCGTTGCGGCTGCGGCCCGTGTGCAGGCGCTTGCCCGCGTCGCCCACCAGTTGGGTCAGGCGCGCTTCGATGTTGAGGTGGACGTCTTCAAGGGCGAGTTTCCATTCGAATTGCCCGGTTTCGATTTCCCGTGTGATCTGGGCCATGCCGCGCTGGATGTCGGCCCAGTCCTGAGCGGAGATGACGCCCTGGGCGGCGAGCATTTCGGCATGTGCGAGACTGGCGGTGATGTCCGAGCGCCACAGCCGCTGGTCGAAGTTGACGCTGGCGGTGTAGCGTTGCACGAGTTCGCTCATGGGTTCGGTGAACAGGGCCGACCAAGCCTGGGATTTTTTGTCGAGTTGATTGACGGACATAGACGATGGGCTTAAAACCGGAATTTGGAGTGGGTGATCTGACCAAAGGCACAAAAAGACCGATGAGCGTAGCGCGTGCGCCTCTAAACTGTCTGGCTGGCGAGGCAGGCGCGATCAAGTGATGATGCAGGAAAAGCAAATTCTATCGACCAGTTCGGCCCGGCGCGCCCGGCTTGCTCCGGTGCGCAAGGGCAGCGATGGCCCGTCGCTGGTGTTCGACGCCTGCCAGGTCAGCGTGGTGTTGCGCGCGGTGCTGGGCGTGGAGGCGGTGCTGGGCGCGGGGCTTTTGTTTGTGACGACGCAGCCGCGCGTGTGGCTCATCGATTTGGGCATGATGACCAGTGGCGTGCTTCCGGCCACGCTGCTGTGGCTGATGACGGGGTGCGCGCTCAAGCACAGGCTGCAAAAACGCTCGCACCTGCTGCAACTTCTGATTGGCGCAGCGCTGGGCGCGGCGGCGGGGCTTTTTGCCTGCGGCATGTTGTTCATGGAAGGCATGGTTGCCAGCGCGCCCTGGCTGGCCAGCGCCGTGACGGGGGCCATGCTGGCGGCGGCGCTGGTGGCCATGCTGATTTGGCGCGTGCGCGGGCGCACGCCCGCGGCGGTGGCCGCGCGCCTGACGGATTTGCAGTCGCGCATTCGCCCGCATTTTTTGTTCAACACGCTCAACAGTGCCATTGCGCTGGTGCGCGAGGATCCGACCCGGGCCGAGATTTTGCTGGAAGATTTGTCGGATTTGTTCCGCCACGCGCTGACCGAGCAGGGCGATGCCGTGACGCTTGAGCAAGAGGTGGAGCTGGCGCGGCGCTATCTGGAGATCGAGCAGGTGCGCTTTGGCGAACGCTTGCAGGTGGAGTGGTCGATTGACGAGAAGGCGGGCCGCGCGCGGCTGCCGCCGCTGATTTTGCAGCCGCTGGTGGAAAACGCCGTCAAGCATGGCGTGGAGCCGAGCGCGACAGGGGCCAAAATCCGCGTGTCCACGCAAAAGCGCGGGCCGGTGGCGGTCATCAAGGTGAGCAATACGGCGCCAGCCGGGCGCGGCAAGTCGGGCCACGGCATTGCGCAAAAGAATGTGCGCGAGCGGCTGAGGCTTTTGCACGACATGCAGACCAGTTTTCGCATCATGCAGGGCCATGGCGAATACCAGGCGCGCATCGAGGTGCCGCTTCCGGCATCGACCAAGAAAGAAAACCAGCGAAGGAGCAGACATGCTGCGCGTGTTGATCGTTGATGATGAGGCCCTGGCCCGATCGCGCCTGCGCACACTGGTCAAGCGTTGCGGCCAGCCGCCAGCGGCGGTGCTGGCCGAAGCGGGCAGCGTGGCGCAGGCCATGGATTTGCTCAACCGCCAGCCGTTTGATGTGGCGCTGCTGGACATTCACATGCCCGGCGCGGACGGGCTGCAAATGGCGCGCCAACTGGCCGAATTGCCGGTTGCGCCGCAAGTGGTTTTCGTGACCGCGCACCCCGAGCACGCGGTGTCGGCTTTCGAGCTGGACGTTTGCGATTACCTGACCAAGCCTGTGCGGCTTGAAAGGCTGGAGCACGCGCTACAAAAAGTAGAGCGCGTTTTGCAAACGCGCAAGGTGCAGCACGACGAGCTGGCCGCTGGCGGCGACTGGATCGTGATTGTCGAGCGCGGGCGCACGCTGCGCCTGCCCTTGCAGGATGTGCTGTACTTCAAGGCCGAGCTGAAATACATCACCGTGCGCACGGTCGAGCACCATTACCTGCTCGATGGCAGCCTGAACCATCTTGAAGAGCGTTATCCGGGCCGTTTCATGCGCGTGCACCGCAATGCGCTGGTGGCCCCAAAGGCCATCCGCGCGCTTGAGCGCGGCATCGATTCGGACGATGGCGAAAGCTGGGCCGTGCGGTTGACCGGGGTGGATGATGCGATTGCGGTCTCGCGCCGGCAAGTGGCCTCGGTGCGCGCGCTGCTGGTCAGCGCAGAGCAGCAGCGCCAGCAGCAGGGGTGAAGAAAAAACTTTTCCCCCGCACACAATGTGTCTTTGGGACTGCTTTGGGGCGGCGCGCCTGCCCGCCGGGCACAAAACGCCGCCGGGCCGGATGCAAATGGGCTGCTAGCATCCGCGCATGACGCAATCACTTCACATCACCATCGCCACGCGCGAAAGCCGTCTGGCCCTGTGGCAGGCCGGGCACGTGCGCGCCTTGTTGCAGGCAAGGGGCCACACGGTTGACTTGCTGGGCATGACCACGCGCGGCGACCAGATTCTGGACCGCACGCTCTCCAAAGTGGGCGGCAAGGGCTTGTTCGTCAAGGAGCTGGAAAGCGCGCTGGAAGAAGGCCGCGCCGATGTCGCGGTGCATTCGCTCAAGGACGTTCCCATGGATTTGCCCGCTGGCTTCACGCTGGCCTGCGTGATGGCGCGCGAAGACCCGCGCGACGCCTGGGTGTCGGCGCAATGCGCCTGCCCAGAAGCCTTGCCGCCCGGCGCCGTGGTGGGCACATCCAGCCTGAGACGCCTGGTTTTGCTGCGTGATGCGCTCTTGAAATTGAAGCGCGCCGATGTGCGCATCGAGCCTTTGCGCGGCAACCTCGACACCCGGCTGCGCAAACTGGACGAAGGGCAGTACGCCGCCATCGTGCTGGCAGCCGCCGGTCTCAAGCGCCTGGGCCTGGACGCGCGCATCAGGCACCTGTTTGAAGTCGATCAAATGCTGCCCGCCGCGGGGCAGGGCGCGCTGGGGCTGGAAATTTGTGCCAACCGGCCTGAATTGGCGCGGGCGCTGGCACCGCTGGCCAACGCGGCCACCACGCTGGCCACCGAGGCCGAGCGCGCCGTCAGCCGCGCCATGGGCGGCAGTTGCTCCATGCCGCTGGCCGCGCATGCGCGCTGGGATGGCGAGCATCTGCATTTGCGCGCCGCCTGGGGCGATGCCGAAGCCGCCGCCACCGCCACTGCCACTGCCACGCCGCTGGTGCGCGCCGAAGCCCGTGGCGTGGTCAGTCACGCCGCGCAAGCGCGCGCGCTGGGCGAACACGTGGCCGCCCGGTTGCGCGCCGGTGGCGCGCGCTGAAATGGCGAGGCATTGTCATGAGCGACGCCGCGCGCGTAATCGTCACCCGGGCGCAACCCGAGGCCAGCCGCTGGGTATCTGATCTGCGGGCCAGAGGCATTGCGGCGCTCGCGCTGCCGCTGCTGGAAATTGCCGATCCGCTGGACTGGACACCGGTTGATGCGGCGGCGCGGCAATTGGCGCAATACGCCGCCGTGATGTTTGTCAGCGGCAATGCCGCACGTTTTTTTTGCGGACGCATGGCCGCCCTTGGCCTGGACGTTGGCGCGCGGTGCGACCCGTTCCCCAGAGCCTGGACGCCCGGGCCGGGCACGGCCCGGGCGCTGCTGCGCCTGGGCTGGCCCGCAAGCCGCATCGACCAGCCGCCAGCAGACGCCCCCCGGTTTGACTCCGAATCCCTCTGGAGCGTGGTGCAAGCGCAGGTGGGCGCGGGCCGCCGCGTGCTCTTTGTGCGCGGCGCCGATGCGCGCGGCGCGGGCAGTGGCCGCGACTGGCTGGCTGACCGCGTGCAGCAAACCGGCGCGCAAATCACCCAGGTGCAGACCTATCGGCGCATGCTGCCGCACTGCACGCCCGCCACGCGCGCGCTGGCCGCTCAGGCGCTTGGCGACGGCAGCATCTGGCTTTTGAGCAGCGCCGAAGCCGTCGCCAACCTGCGGCAATGGCTGGGCGCGGCAACGCCGCTGGCGCCAGCGCGTGCGCTGGCAACCCACCCGCGCATTGCGCTGGCCGCGCGGCAGGCTGGTTTTGGGCAGGTGGGCCAATGCGCGCCGCAACTCGACGCGGTAGAGCGATCGATAAAATCCGCCCCATGACCGAGCCTACGCCCAAGCCGCCGCCAGAGGCCGACGCGCCACTGGCCGAAACCGGCGCCGCGCCAGCGCCCTCCGAGGCGCTGGCAAGCGCGCCGCCGCTCCTGGCGCAGCCCGCGCTGCCTGCCACGTCGCCAGCCAGCGTGGCAACGTGGCTCAACCGGGCTGGCTGGAGCGTGGCCGCCCTGGCACTGGTTTGCAGCCTGCTCGTATGGCAGCGCCTTGCTACCATCCAGTCGCAACTGGCACGGCAAACCGCCGACTCCAGCGCGCTGGCCGTCGAAGCCAGCACCCTGGCGCGCAAGGCCGAAGACACCGTGCAATCCACCGCCGCCAAAGTCGCGCTGCTCGACGCCCAACTGCGCGAGCTGGCCGCCTACCGCGCGCAGCTTGAGGACGTGGTGCGCAGCGTGGTGCGCGTGCGCGACGAAAACCTGGCCACCGATCTGGAAACCGCGTTGCGCCTGGCACAAGACCAGGCGCAGCTAACGGGCAGCATCGAGCCGCTGCTGGCCGCCTTGCGCACCGCCGAGCAGCGCGTGCGCAACTCGGGCGATCCGCGGCTTGCACCCGTGGGCGTGGCCGCCGAGCGCGACGCCGAGCGCGTGCGCGCTGCCAGCGTGCCCGACGTGGCCGGGCTGCTGGCGCGCATAGACCAACTGGTGCGCGACGTGGACGAACTGCCCGCCGCCAACAGCGTGGGCCAAGTGGCGCGCGCGCTGCCCGAAACCCCGGCTGCCGCCGCCGCGCAAACCAGCGCGCGGCAAGGCTGGTGGTCGCGCGCGTGGACGGCCATCAGCGGCCAGGCGCGCGATCTGGTGCGCGTGGCCCGCATCGACCAGCCCGAAGCCAGCATGCTCGCGCCCGAACAGGTGTTCTTCCTGCGCGAAAACCTCAAACTGCGCCTGCAATGCGCCCGGCTGGCGCTGCTGGCGCGCCAGTACGAATCCGCGCGCGCCGACCTGGCCGCCGCCGCTGTCACGACGGGGCGCTACTTTGACCCCGCCGCGCGCCGCACGCAAGCCTTTGCCAACCTGTTGCAGCAAGTGCAAAGCCTGACCCGCGCCGCCGACGTGCCGCGCGCCAGCGACACGCTGGCCGCGCTGACCCGGCTCAACGCCGCGCAAGCCAGCGCCGCGGGCGGCGGCAAATGAGCAGGGCATAGTCACCCCATGCGCGCCGTTGTCTGGCTGGTCATCCTGTTTGCGCTGGCGGTGGCGCTGGCTTTGTTTGCGGGCGACAACCAAAGCACCGTCACACTGTTCTGGCCGCCGCATCGTGTGGACTTGTCGCTCAACCTCGCGCTGATCTTGCTGGCGGGCCTGTTTGCGCTGGTGTATCTGGCGCTGAGAACCTGGGCCATCCTGTTCGATCTGCCGCGCCAGGCGCGCCGCTGGCGCGAGCAGCAGCGCGAGCGGGCCGCCCACGCGCAATTGCTGGACGCGCTGATCCAGCTTCTGGCCGGGCGCTACCTGCGCGCGCGTAAAGCCGCCGAGAACGCGCTGGCGCGCAGCGGCAGCGTTGCCACAGAGCACAACGCCAGCCTGCGCGCACTGGCGCACCTGATCGCAAGCGAAAGCGCGCACGCCCTGCAAAACCCGGCCTTGCGCGAAGTGCAATGGCGTCTGGCACAGGCCGAAGCCAGCGCCGCAACGGGCCAGGGCGCTTGCGAATTGCGCGAAGGCCTGCTGCTGCGTGCGGCCCATTGGGCGCTGCAAGAACAAGACCCGCAGACCGCCCTGGCGCGGCTGGAAGAGTTGCCGCAAGGCGCGGCGCGGCGCACGCTGGCGCTGCGCGAGCGGCTCAAAGCCGCGCACCTTGCTGGCCGCAACGCGCAGGCGCTGGAAACCGCACGCCTGCTGGGCAAGCACCGCGCGCTCTCACCTGAGGCGGCGCGCAGCCTCAGGCGCGGCCTCATCGCCGAGTTGCTGACCGACGCCGTGGATGCCGCTCAGCTTGCGCTCATCTGGAACGGCCTGAACGCCGCCGAACGCGCATCGCCCGATCTGGCCGTGCGCGCCGCGCAGCGGCTGATCGCGCTGGACGGCGCGTCGGCGCAGGCGTGCGCTTGGCTTCGCCCCGCGTGGGATGCCATGCTCAGCCAGCCCGAGCAAATGTCGCCCGCGTTGCGCGCCATGCTGGCCGAAACCGTGCTGGCCGCCATGGCGCGCGCGCGCGCCGAAGAAGCCGCTGCTGGCAAAGCCGACGGCAGCAGCAGCGGCAGCGGGCGCGACTGGCTGGCGCGCATCGAGCAGGCGCAGCAAGCCTGGCCGCTGGACGCCAGCTTGCAATACCTTTGCGGCATGGCCTGCATGCACTGCCAGCTTTGGGGCCGCGCGCAATACCTGCTGGCCGAAGCGGCGGAAAACGCCAGCGAGCCTGCGCTGCGCCGCAATGCTTGGCGCGCGCTGGCGCAAATGGCCGAGCAGCGCGGCGATGCCCAGGCTGCGGCGCGCGCCTGGCGGCAGGCCGCGCTGGTGTGAAGCACATAGGCATCTACACAGCAGGAGGGTTCGGGAAAGCGGACAGTGATTTTTTCCGTAAACCCAAAAATGCTCGGCATTGTGAGTGCCCGCAGGGCACGTGGCAATCCACTACCACTCCCACGCGCGCGCAAGTGAACCTATTCATTCCCTCCCCCCTTTTGGGGAGAGGGTCAGGGTGAGGGGATTTTCAGTGCATCGCAAATGAAAACTGTATGGATTGCCGCGTCGCACTCCTTGCAATGACGACGTAAGCTGTGCTTGCATTGACGAGACGCTCGCCACAGGAATGCCCCTCTCCCTAACCCTCCCCCCGCAGGGGGAGGGAATCCAAGAATTGCCATCGTCCTCTCTATTATTTTCCCTCGTAACCTTGGGAAAACGGAGGTGCACTTGCATTTCTCGCCCTCGCCCCTTTAGGGGGATAGGGATGGGGTGAGTAGGATTTTTCAGTGCGTCACAAACGAAAAGGGTGTCAAATGAAAACCACATGGATTGCCACAGGGCTAAAGCTCCTCGCAACGACAAAGTAAGCTGTGCTTGCATTGGCGAGACGCTTGTCCCAGAAAAACCTATTTCTCGTCATTGAGAGCGCCGCAGGCGCGTGGCAATCCACTGTTTCCATCCATCTATTCATCCTCGCCGCCTTTGGAGAAGGCCCCTCTCCCTAACCCTCCCCCCGCGGGGGGAGGGAATCTAAGAATTGCCACCGCCCTCTCTATTATTTTCTTTCTCCCCCATCCTCACCCCCCGCCCTCTCCACAAGTGGGGAGGGACGCAAATTGCACCATCCCCTTTGGGAGGGATGGGGAGAGGTCGGAGGGGAAATGGACAGGGCGAATAACGGGATAGGTACGCCACGCCCAGATTCTTCCCCTCTCCCCCATTTATGGGGGAGAGGGCAGGGTGAGGGGGTATTCCAACCCCTGCAAACATTCAATTCTTGAAACGGCTGCGCAGCGTGGGCAGGGTCAACAGCGCCAGCAACACCGCCAACACGCCCAATGTGCTTTGCCCCAATGTGGGCACAGGCAGCGCCAGTGCCTTGAGGGTTCTCGCGCTCTTGATGCGCACCTCGTGCTTGTTGGTCTCGTAGCCCGTATAGCCTTCAAAAGCCAGCTTGAAGGTTGTGGGCACCAGGCCATTTTGGGCCACAGTCAGCTCCAGCGCATCGATCACTTTGACAAAACCTGTGCCATCGTTGGGATTGATCTCCACCGTCACGGTTGGAGGCACAGCAGATGAAGCCGGAGAAATGGTAATGCGCACCGTCCGCGCTGCTGCGGGTGTGACGGGCGAAATTTTCCCCAAAGTTGTTGCAAAGGCGCCAGTCGACAGTTGAACCGACTCCAACAACGGACGGTTAACGCTGCTCGCGCCTCTTACCACCACGCTCTGCGGCTTATGCCCGCAAGGGACATAGCATGTGCCACTGGGGGAATGTGTTTGAGTCGAAAGACCGCCAAACTCATTCAGATAAATGCTCACATATCCCGTACCGCTGAGGCCATCACGCAGAATAAACCCGATGTTATCGGCTCCGGTGCTGCTGCTGCCGTCATAAGTGGCGTAATCAAAAATGATTTCCAGCCCCTCCTCGGGCAAAAAAGGCGTCTTGTAAGTGGCCGATGCATTTTGATATTGCGCCACCTCAGTCAACCGCAGCCAGCCATCACTGCCTGGGCTGCTGGCGGTTAACTCAAGCGGTCGAATGCTCGTGATATTCGTGACAGGATCTCTCTGCGAACCATAGAAGTCCCAACCAGGCGCAGTGGTGTAGCGAAAAGAATCCGCGTCTGTTTCTGTGATGGAGATGGCGGCGTGTGCAGGGGCTGTTCCCCAGGCCGCGCAGGCCATGGCCGCTGTCATTAGCGCGCGGGCCAGTCTGCGGAAAGATTTTATATATTGGTTGTCAGCAGATTTTTTAAAAATATTATAACAAAATTTTATTTTGCCGATTGCCGATTGCCGATTGCCGATTGCCGATTGCCGATTGCCGATTGCCGATTGCCGATTGCCGATTGCCGATTGCCGATTGTACCATTGGTTGAAGAATAAAGTCCAGAGGCCCCGGAATTTATTTCTGATGTGTTGCCATTTAGCATGGGAACTGACTCCTGTCAAATGAGTGCTATCAAGGTAAAAGAATCTGCTTGCTGCCTTTTGGGCGTTGCGCTAGCGCCTTGCCCGGATGAAGAGCATGGCTGACTGCTGTGCAACACCGCCAAGACCATCCGGACAGGGCGCTTGCCCGTCGCCGGGTTGGAACAAGATCGCAAACAGGTTCCCGGTGGATGCGCCTTCGGCCCTTTGCCGCTTCCTCATGCGTCCTGTGTGTTGCGCTGCGTTGGGCAGCGCGGCAACAGGGAGCATGATTGGCGTCGGTTCGGGGCCAAGACACGCATGCCATGCTAGCAGCATTCCCGCGTTTTGCAACAGGCGGAGAGGCGCGAAAGTGTAAAAAACACGGAAAGTGTGAAATAGTTCTCTTTTTTGATGGCTTTTGGCGGGCATGTGTTGTTTTTTGCCAACCCTCTCTCGTCCCATCCTCTCCCCCGCCCCTCTCCGCAAGCGGAGAGGGGCGCAAATAAAATTCGTTGGCATACCACAGGCAGCGTGCTGTCCGTGCGGAAAGGAGAACACTTTACGATAAAAAAACGCTTGACAACAAACACGGTTGCTCTCTCGCCCCTGCCGGGGCACTCTCTCTCTAGAGGGAGAGAGTAAGGCAAGCATTGGTGCAAGCGGAAAGGTTGTTACCCAAATGAAAACCACATGGATTGCCACGGGGCCAAAGCCCCACGCAATGACGCGCGTTTTGGGGCTTGCGGGAGAAATCGCCGCACACACTCCCTGCGCTGGTATGTGGGGTGATGCACGACGCGCGGGCGGCCAGTCGCTTATGCCGCCGTGGCGAGCGCGCTGCTGCGGATGAGGTAGTCGAACGCGCCGAGCGCCGCCGTCGCGCCCGAGCCAGCGGCAATGACGATTTGCTTGTACGGCGTGGTGCTGCAATCGCCCGCCGCGAACACGCCGGGCACGCTGGTGGCGCCCCGGGCGTCGGTCACGATCTCGCCAAAGCGCGTGCGCTCCACCGCGCTGCCCAGCCACTCGGTGTTGGGCACCAGGCCGATTTGCACGAATACGCCTTCAAGGGGCACCTTGATTTCTTCGCCGCTGTCGCGCCGTTTGAAATTCAGGCCGTTGACCTTGCCGTCCGCACCGGTGATTTCGGTGGTTTGCGCGTTGGTGTGGATGTCCACGTTGGGCAGGCTTTTGAGCTTTTCGATCAGTACGGCATCGGCTTTCATTTCGGGCAGGAATTCCAGCACGGTTACGTGGCGCACCACGCCAGCGAGGTCTATGGCGGCTTCGACGCCGGAGTTGCCGCCGCCAATGACGGCCACGTTCTTGCCTTTGAACAGCGGGCCGTCGCAGTGCGGGCAATAGGCCACGCCCTTGGTTTTGTATTCCTGCTCGCCGGGGACGTTGACGTTGCGCCAGCGCGCGCCGGTGGAGACGATGACGGCGCGGCTTTGCAGGCGACCGCCGTTGCCCAGCCTGACCTCGATGAGGCCGCCCGCAGAGGCGGCAGGCACCAGGGCTGTGACTTGCTGCGCCGTCATGACGTCCACATCGTAGCTGCGCACGTGCGCTTCCAACGCGGCGGCGTATTGCGGCCCTTCGGTGTGGAGCGTGCCGGGGTAGTTGGCGATGTCCAGGGTGTCGTTGACCTGGCCGCCAAAGCGTTCGGCCACCACGCCGGTGCGGATGCCTTTGCGCGCGGCGTACACCGCGGCCGTGGCGCCAGCGGGGCCGCTGCCGATGACGAGCACGTCAAACGGCGCTTTGGCCGAGAGCTTTTCGGCATCGCGCCTGGCCGCGCCGGTGTCCACTTTTTGCAGGATTTCTTCCAGCGTCGTGCGACCGTTGGCAAAGTATTGTCCATTGAGGTAGACCGTGGGCACGCCCATGATTTCGCGCGCTTCGATCTCGCTTTGGAACAGGCCGCCGTCGATGACGGTGACTTTGATTCTGGGGTTGTGGATGGCCATGAGCGCAAGCGCCTGCACCACGTCGGGGCAGTTGTGGCAGGACAGGCTCATGTAGACCTCGAAGGCCAGATCCTGCGCAGGTTCCAGCGCCTGGATTTGCGCCAGCACGTCGGCATCCACTTTGGGCGCGTGGCCGCCCGTCCACAGCAGGGCCAGCACCAGTGAGGTGAATTCGTGCCCGAGCGGAATGGCGGCAAAGCGCAGCCCCGTGGCGCTGCCCTTGCGTTGCAGCGTGAAAGAGGGCTTGCGCGCGTCTTGTCCGTCGGTGCGCAGCGTGATCTTGTCGGCGCGCATGGCGGCAATTTCCTGGAGCAGTTCGGCCAGTTCCCCGGATTTGTCGCCGCCATCGAGCGAGGCGACGATCTCGAACGGCTCGCTCACACGTTGCAGGTAGGCTGCCAACTGGGTTTTGAGGTCGTTGTCCAACATGATGAGATGACTCCTTGAAACAAAACTTGCCGCGCCGCGCATGGCGGCGCGCGATTCGGGGGATCGGGACGCGCCTGGGAAAAGCATGCAGCGTGCCCCGCGCCAGAATCCTGAAGAAAAAAAGCCAGGCGGCAAGGTGTTGCCCCGCCGCCTGGCTGTCAGAGGGGGCGTCAACAACGCCCACAGGGAGGTGTGATGCGGTGCTGCTGCGGCCCGGGTTCAGATTTTGCCAACCAGATCCAGCGAGGGCTTCAGCGTTTTTTCGCCTTCTTTCCACTTGGCGGGGCAGACTTCGCCCGGGTGGCTGGCCACGTACTGGGCCGCCTTGACCTTGCGCAGCATTTCGGCAGCGTCGCGGCCAATGCCGTTGTCGTGGATTTCGTACAGCTTGATCTGGCCTTCGGGGTTGACCAGGAAGGAGCCGCGCAGCGCCAAGCCTTCTTCCTCGATCAGCACGTCGAAGTTGCGGGTGATGGTGCCGGTGGGGTCGCCAAGCATGACGTACTTGACTTTCTTGATGGCCTCTGAAGTGTCGTGCCAGGCCTTGTGCGCGAAATGGGTGTCGGTGGAAACCGAGTAGATTTCCACGCCCAGTTTCTGGAATTCGGCGTACTTGTCGGCCAGGTCTTCCAGCTCGGTGGGGCACACGAAGGTGAAGTCCGCCGGGTAGAACACCACCAGCGACCATTTGCCCTTGAGCGATTGGTCGGTGACTTCAAAAAAGCCCTTGCCAGCCTGGAAAGCCTGGGTTTTGAACGGTTTGATTTGCGTGTTGATGAGAGACATTCTCGATTACTCCTTGGTCAGTGGTTGATAAGCGGGTTGATCGGTGCTGGATGACCGTCGATGGACGAATTATAGGTTTAACCTATCAATTTCATGATTCATTTTTCCTAAACTATGTTTAGGCGCAGACTATGAAGCCCCCAGCAGCGAGCAGTGAGCATACCCGGCTTGAATGCCATTTGTTTCTTTGGGGATATGGGCGCGCCGGGACGGGTTTTCCGCGCAGGCAGCGCCACGGGGCTTGCGCGCATCACGCCCGCAACGCGACGGGTGGCGGGCGCGCAGCGGGGGCGGTAAAAAGCTCAGTGGCGGAACAGGCCAGCCAGGTGGCGCCGGTCGCGTCGGTCTTTCCAGTGCCAGACTTCGCGGCCTTCCAGCGCCAGCGGCCCCCAGGTGGCCAGGGCGCAGCCGCTGCCGGTTTGCATGGCGCGCAGGCCGGATGTGTCCAGTGGCGCGCGCGCGAAGGTGCCGCCAGCCAGCGCGGTGCGCAGGTTGGCCTCAAGCACCTGGCCCAGTTGCAGCGGCGCGCGGGTGGGGACGATGAAAACCTGGCGGTGGCTTTCGCTTTGCAGCCGCTCGTTGACCACCGGGTGGCCGTCGTCGGAGGCCTGCATTCCGGTGTGCAGCAGCCACGCCGGGCGAGTCGGCGGCGGCATCATGATGGGGGCGTCGCACGCCAGGCGCGCGCCAGAGGACAGGTGCAGCTCGCGCCCGTCGAGCGCCACGCAGTTGTCGGGCAACAGGGTGATGCCGGTTTGCCTGAACTTTGCCAGCACCTTGCGTTGCAGCACGGGCGGCTCGCCGGGCAGGAACTGGGCCGCTCCGGTGACCAGCGCGACGCGCGATCCATGCGGCGCGGCCAGCACGCTGGCGCAGGCCAGCGCGATTTCGGCGGCGGCGCGGCCATTGCCGATGACGGCCACTTGCAGCGCGCGCTGCTGCGCCAGCGCGCGCACTTGCGGCCACAGGTGCACAAAGTTTTCCAGTGGCCACATGAACAGGGCGCCCTGCCGCGCGCCGGGGGTCTGGCGCTCGAGCAGATCACGGTCCACCACGGGATCGCAGTCGATGGAGAGCACGTCGTAGGCCAGCGCGTCGCCCGAGGTGAGCTGGATGCGGCGCGCCGCGACATCGAGCGTGTGCACATTGCCAAGGGCCAGGCGCACGCCCGCGGCCTGGGCCAGCGGCTCCAGCGGTTTGCGGATGTCATCAAGCGTGTAGTCGCCCGCCACGTAGCCGGGCACCATGGCGCGGTCGATGTAGTGGGTGTGCGGCGCAACCAGTGTGACGCCAAGCGCGCCCTTGCCCTGGCGGGCCAGTCCGCCCAGAACCTGCAAGTTGGCGCGGCCAGCGCCGAGCAGAACCAGATGCTTGTTGGACGCGGTAAGGGTCGTCATGGGGCAAGTGTATTGCTTGGCGGCGCGGGTGTATTTTGACCGATGCCGCGCCGCCGCCGCTCAAAGACCGAGCAGCGCCTGCGCGAACTCGCGGGCGCGAAAGGTTTGCAGGTCTTCAATTTGTTCACCCACGCCGATGAAGTACACGGGAATCGGCTTTTCGCGCGCAATGGCGCACAGCACGCCGCCCTTGGCGGTGCCGTCGAGCTTGGTGACGATCAGGCCGGTAAGGGCGATGGCGTCGTCGAACGCCCTGACTTGCGCCAGCGCGTTTTGCCCGGTGTTGCCGTCGATGACCAGCAGCGCCTCGTGCGGGGCCGTGGCGTCGGCCTTGGTGACGACGCGGCGGATTTTGCCGAGTTCTTCCATCAGGTGTTTCTGGCTGGGCAGGCGGCCCGCGGTATCGACCAGCACCACGTCCTTGTGGCGCGCGCGGCCAGCGGCCACGGCGTCGAAGCTGATGGCCGAGGGGTCGGCGCCCTGCTGGCTGATGATTTCGACCTGGGTGCGCCCGGCCCAGACGGCCAGTTGCTCGCGCGCGGCGGCGCGGAAGGTGTCGGCGGCGGCCAGCAGCACGCTGGCTCCGGCGTCGGCCAGGTGGCGCGTGAGTTTGCCGATGGACGTGGTTTTGCCTGCGCCGTTGACGCCAGCCACCATGATGACGGTGGGGTGGTATGCGCCCACGACCAGGGTTTTTTCCAGCGGCGCGAGCAAATCGGCAACGGCATCGGCCAGCAGTGCGCGCACTTGCTGCGCCTCGGTGGCGCGCGCCTGCTTGACGCGGCGGCGCAAGTCGTCGAGCAGGTACTGCGTGGCCGAGACACCGGCATCAGCCAGCAGCAGCGCGGTTTCCAGCTCTTCATACAGGGCTTCGTCGATTTGCGCGCCGGTGAAAGCGGTGCTGAGGCCCGCGCCGGTTTTTTTCAGGCCGGTTTTCAGCCGGTCGAGCCAGCCGCCGCGCGCGTTTGCGGTTTGGGCGGCGGGCACTGGCAGTGGCACTTCAGCGGGCGCGGCTTCGGGCACTGTACTTGGCGCTGCGCTTTCTGGCGCGGCCAGCGCGTGCGCTTCGGGCGTGGCGCTTTCGCTTGCTGCTGCGTCGCTTGCGTGCTCTGGCACAACGACGGGCGTCGCAAACGCCGGATCGGCGGCGCTGGGGGTTTTTCGGCGGAAAAAGCTGAACATGGCAATGGGAAACTGGATGGCAATTCTATGCACGGCCCGTGGCGTCAAGCGCCGGTGTCGCGCCGGGTGCTGGCGCGCGCGCCGCGCGCGATCTTGCAGCCAGGGTTTCGGATGTGACGGGGCAGGCGCAAGGCATGGAGCATTGTCGTTGATGCGGCGCGCGCCGCAATCCATGCACAATGGCCGCCATGCTGAAATACCCCGACATCGATCCCGTTGTTTTCCAGATCGGCCCCTTTCAGGCGGGCGCCTTGCAGATCGGCCCGTGGGCCGTGCACTGGTACGGCGTCACCTATCTGGTGGCGTTTGCAATGTTCTACGGACTGGCTTGCCTGCGGCTCAGGCACACGCCGTATGCGTCAATTGCGCGGCCATCGCCCTGGAGCCGGCGCGACGTGGAGGACTTGCTCTTCTATGGCGTACTGGGCGTGATCGCGGGCGGGCGCGCGGGCTACTGTCTGTTCTACAAACCAGCTTATTACCTGGCGCATCCGCTGGAAATCTTTGCCATCTGGCAAGGCGGCATGAGCTTTCATGGCGGCATGCTGGGCGTGATTGTGGCCATGGCGCTGTGGGCACGCTGGCGCACCCGCCCGTGGCTGGAAGTGACGGATTTCATCGCGCCGTGCGTGCCCGTGGGCCTGGCCAGTGGCCGCATTGGCAACTTCATCAATGGCGAACTGTGGGGGCGCGTGGCCGATGCGTCGCTGCCCTGGGCCATGGTGTTTCCGGGTGCCGGGCCGCAGCCACGCCACCCGTCGCAGATTTACCAGTTTCTGCTGGAAGGGCTGCTGCTGTTCGCCCTGCTGTGGCTGTACGCGCGCCAGCCGCGCAAACTGGGGCAGGCAAGCGGCGCGTTCCTGACCGGCTACGGCGTGCTGCGCTTTGTGGCGGAATATTTCCGCGAGCCTGACGCCTATCTGGGCTTGCAAGCGCTGAACCTATCGCGCGGGCAGTGGCTGTGCGTGCCCATGGTGATTGCGGGCGCGCTGATGTGGGCCTGGGCGACATGGCGGCGCGACGCGCGAATGACCAGTGATCGCCAGTGACGGTCGGTGAGCCGCGCCGCGCTTTTCCATTTATGGGTCAGAAGTGCCCCGGCAAGGGCGAGAGAGTGTGTCTTGCTACCACATTTCGGCGCGCAGCGCGAGCGCACACTGGGGACAGTGGATTACCACGGGCCTGCGTGCGGCCCTCGCAATGACAGAAATTTGGGCGTGCGATTCGTCATTGCGAGGAGCGAAGTGACATAGCACAATCCATGCAACGGCTGAATTTCTCAAAACACCGGAGCAGATTGCAAGGTTTCAACTGGATTGCCACGTGCCCTGCGGGCACTCGCAATGACGCTTGTCTTCCTCTCTCCCTAAGAATCTATCCGTAAATAATATTAACGGTCAACGGCACCTTGCGGAAGGCGATGATGGCCGCCGCGAGGTGGTTGAGGGCGAGGAAACTGCGTTCGAGCTTTTCGTAGCGCACGA
>JAISNB010000116.1 GCA_031276435.1 Burkholderiaceae bacterium
ATTGATGCCTTCTCACTGGCTGGCAATGGCCCGGTACCCGCGACATTCAAAATGGGCTTTGGCGCCAGCACGGGCGGCACGGCCAGTATTCAGGAAGTGCGCATCAAGAGCGCGAAAACACTTGTTAGCGCCGTTCCCGCGCTTGAGCAAAACGCGCTGGGCGCGTTGGCGGTGGTGCTGGCGCTGTTGACTGTGCCCGCACTGCGCCGCCGTTTCAAAAATTAAAATGTTTGCAGGGGTTGGAATACCCCCTCACCCTGACCCTCTCCCCCATGAATGGGGGCGAGGGGAAGAATAAAAATATACCGGTGCTTGCCAAAGGTGGCGATGAAAAATAATGGGGGGGCGAGAATAATGTTTAGATTCCCTCCCCCTGTGGGGGGAGGGTTAGGGAGAGGGGCAGAGCAGACATTTTTTCGCAATGGCAAAAACTCCCCTCTCCCGGCGCTTCGCGCCACCCTCTCCCCAAAGGGCGAGGGGAAAATACAAATGCGCCGTGCATGGCGGCAGTCCATCAAGTGATTCAATTTTCTGAAACGCTGGAACAGGTTGCAAGACTCTCTGGACGGCGCCACGGACCTGCGGCGCTCGCAATGACGAGATTAGGGGGTACTCCTGTCAACCGTCTCGCCCAATGCAAGCGCACAGCTTGCCTCGTCCATTGCGAGGGGCTTTGGCCCCGTGGCAATCCATGAAGCAAGCGCCTCGGACGTCAAGAACGCCAAGGCGCAAGCCGAAACGCCGCGGCGGCACAGTGCCAGGCTGGATGGACTTCAATCCAGCGTCAAGACCACCCGGCGCGCACGCGCAGACTTTTTCTCTATCTTGGAGACATGCACCAATCCAACCTCCCGGGTGTTCAAAACATGCGTGCCTCCGCAGGGTTGCAGGTCGGTGTTTTCAATCCGCACCAGCCGAACCTGACCCGTGCCCATCGGGGGCTGAACACGCATCGTCCGCACGAGTTCCGGGTTGGCGCGCAATGCCTCGTCGCTCATGGTGTCAACCGATACTGCAAGCTGCGCTTCAACCAGCCGGGCCAGGGCCGCATCAATGCCGTCGCGCGACAGCGGTTCGTCGGTCACAAAGTCGAGGCGCGCATAACCCGCGGTAATGCTGCACCCGTTGACCCCATAAGGCAGGATGGCGCACAGCATGTGCGCCGCAGTATGCAGCCGCATGTGCCGGTAACGACGCTCCCAGTCGATCCGGGCATGCACCTGTTCGCCTGGCCTGAAAAGAATTTTCAAATCTTCCTGACCCTCTGCTGGAACATGCAACAGGGTATTCGCCCCGGGGGCATCTGCTGCGGCCTTGCGTGTATCGGCAATATGCAGCCGTGTGCCATCGTCCAGGGTCAGCCAGCCGCTGTCCCCGGCCTGGCCCCCGCCCCTGGGATAAAAAACGGTTCGCTCAAGCACCAAACCGTCATCACTGACATGCGCAATCCGGGCCATGCAGTCTTGCAAATAGGCATTCTGGTGAAACAAGGTGTCCGTTGGGATCATGATGACTCCATCAACCTTTCAGCGGGCAGCTTGCTGATGGCAAACCCTGTCAGCAGCAGCGCGGTAAAGCCGATCAAGTCCCGGGAGATTGTTGTCCCCTCGTACCAGGCGCCAATGACCACGGCGAAAACCGGAAAAATGATGAAGACAAACGACAGCGCCACCGGACTCAATCGCTTGAGCAGGAAGAAGTAGACGATGAAGCCCCCGACCGATGCCGCCAGCCCAAGGTATGCCAGCGCGGCCCAGGATCGGGTGGAGATGGCCGACAGGTCCGGGCGCTCGATCAGCAGCCCGGCCGCAAACAGCCCCAGGCCCGCGATTCCGATGGGCAGCGTGTTGAAGGTAATCACGCCTATGTCCGCGCCACGCTGCTTGGTGATGACGTAGACGAGCGCGTGCATGATGGCCGCTGCCACAATGGCGACGACGCCAAGCAGCTCCGAATAGTCCAGATGCAGCCCCTGCGACTTGAGGATCATGAAGAGGCTGCCGAACCCGATCGCGATGCCCGTGATCTGCGACAGGAAGATGCGATCTTTCAGCAGCAGCGCCGAGAAGATCAGGATGAACACCGGCATCGTGCTGAACAGCAGCGCGGTCAGCCCTGAGGCAACGTACTGCTCGCCATAGTTGAGCAGGTAGAACGGCACGCTGAAGTAGCCCAGCGTCACGAACACGAAAAACACCCGGTGCTGGCGCGGAAAAAAGATCGGCTCCCCGCGCACTGTGGCAAAGAGCAGAAAAAGCGGAAACGCGATCAGAAAGCGCAACCCCGAGGCGGCAAGAGGTGGTACGCTTTCCACAGCGATCTTGATGCCCAGCCATGTGGTTCCCCAGCAGAGACACACCACCAGAAACAGCAAGGCCGTCACCAGCCTGGCCCACCGCTTGCGCCGACCCTCACGCTCACCCGTTGCGATACAAATTGACATGGACAACCTTCTTGACATCAATGTCAATCCAAAATTGACATCTTTAAAAGCATACAATTCTTGAGGAACAAGGATATACAAGAAAATCATGCAAGTCAAAACAAATATTGACACCGAATCAATCGTACAAGCTCTCCTGCCAGAAGGCGTCGGGCTGAAGTACAAACGGCTCGCCCAGGGCATTGAGCAATCCATACGCAACGGCGTCATCGGAGCGGGCGCCAAACTGCCGCCGCATCGCATCCTGGCGGACAGGCTTGGCGTAACCCCCGGCACCGTGAGCCGGGCCTACGGAGAGCTTGAGCGCATGGGGCTGGTCATGGCGCGCGTGGGAGATGGCACCTTTGTCCGGCAACGGGGTCAGGAGCGCCCGCAGGAAAGGGGCTTTCGCAACTTTGTGGACGGTGCCGATGCCTGCAATGACATGAGCTGGAACATGCACATTCCCGGCAGCGAGGCTGAATTGCTCGCGCGCAGCTTGCAACAACTGTCCAGAGAACCGGCGCGCCTGCAAGAGCTGATGCGCTACGCGCCGGATGTTGGCTTGCCGCGTCACTGCCGGGCGGCGGCGGCATGGCTTTCGCACGGCGCGTTTCAGGCGCAAGCCGGGCAAGTGGTATGCGTCAATGGCAGCCAGCACGGGCTGCTTGTCGCGCTCATGGCCATGCTCCGCGCTGGCGACACACTGGTCACCGAACAACTCTCCTACCCCGGATTGATCTGCGCCGCGCGGCTTCTGGGCATCAAGGTTCTGGGACTGGACATGGACGCAGAGGGCTTGCGCCCCGATTCGCTGGAAGAGCTTTGCCGCGGCCATCGGGTCGTCGCCTTGTACTGCACGCCAACCATCCAGAACCCCACCACGGCGGTCATGTCGATTGCGCGTCGTCAAGAAATCGCGCGCATTTGTCGTGAGCACAACCTCATCGTCATCGAGGACGAAACCCATGCCGCCCTGATGCGCCAGCGTCCGCTGCCACTCAGTCATTTGTTGCCTGAACGCGGCATTCTGATTGGTGGCATGAGCAAAGCCGTGGCCGCGGGACTGCGCGTTGGCTATGTCCATGTCCCGCTTGCCATGGTCAGCCGCGTGGCGGCGGCTGTGCGCAACTCATGCTGGATGGCGACACCGCTGACGCTGGAAATCGCGAGCCGGTGGATCGAGGACGGAACCGCACAAACCCTGCTGGCACAGCAGGTGGCCGAAATCGAACGGCGTCAGGCCCTGGTCGCCGACCTGCTTCAGGCTTTGAGCTACCGCGCGCATCCATGCTGCCCGCATTTCTGGCTGGAAGTGCCAGCGCCGTGGCGCGCGACCGAAATCGAGCAAAGCCTGCGCAAGCGGCGGCACCTTGTCTCCACTGCGGAAGCCTTCGGCGTCGGCTCAGGCGCGTTGCCCCAATGCATCCGCGCCAGCGTCAGCAATT
>JAISNB010000177.1 GCA_031276435.1 Burkholderiaceae bacterium
TTCTTCCTGAAACACCTGACGCCGGACAACGTGGTCTCGGGCATGCCCGAAAGCGTGCTGATTACCTTCCTCCTCTCTTTTGCCATCATCACTCCGGCCATCGTGGCGGGCGGGTTTGCCGAGCGCATGAAGTTCGTCAGCGCCCTGCTGTATTTGGCGCTGTGGTTCACCTTTGTCTACGCGCCCGTCTCGCACATGGTCTGGGGCGGCCCCGGATCGCTGATGGCCAACTGGGGCGTGCTCGACTTCGCGGGCGGCACGGCGGTGCACATCAATTCCGGTATCGCCGCCCTGGCGGCTTGTCTCGTCATCGGCAGGCGCAAGGGCTACCTGCAACATTCGATGCCGCCGCACAACCTCACCATCTGCCTGATTGGCGCGGGGTTCGTGTGGCTAGGCTGGTTTGGCTTCAATGTCGGCTCGGCGGTCGCGGTCAACGGCACGGCGGGCATGGCCATGCTCAACACCCAGCTTGGCGCCTGCGCGGGCGTGCTCGGCTGGATGATCGTGGAATGGATCAGGAACGGTCGTCCCAGCGCCTTGGGGCTTGCTTCCGGCGCGCTTGCGGGACTGGTCGGCATCACGCCGGGATGCGCCTTTGTCGGCCCCGTGGGCGCGCTCGTCATCGGTCTGGCCAGCGGCGCGGTCTGCTTTTTCTTTGTCTCGGTGGTCAAACGCAAGTTTGGCTACGACGACACGCTGGACGTGTTCGGCCTGCACGGCGTGGGCGGCATGGTGGGCGCCATCCTGACGGGCGTCTTCTGCGTGCCCGCGCTGGGCGGAACGCAAGAGGTGCAAATCGCCACCCAGGTCATTGCCCAGTTCAAGGGTGTTATCTTCACCATCGTTTATTGTTTTGTCATTAGCTGGATCATTCTGAAACTGATCGATCTGACCATCGGCTTGCGCGTTGACGCGGAAACCGAAACGCTCGGCCTCGACCAGTCAGAGCATTCCGAAAAAGCCTACAACCCCTGAGTTTCGACCCACACGACGCGCGCGCGCCGCCATCCACCCGCCGGGTTTTTCCCGGCGGGGCGGCCCGCCGTCAGCCCAAGGAGCACCCGCAACCATGCAACACGCCAAGCCCCTCGCCCCGGAAAACCGGGAAAACTTCATCATCAAGATCACTTGCCCGGCGACGACCGGCATCGTCGCGGCGGTGACCGCCTTCCTGGCCGAAAGGAAGTGCTACATCAGCGAGATGGCGCAGTTCGACGACGAGGAAAACCGCCGCTTTTTCATGCGCGCGGTCTTCTACCTCACCGCCAGCGAGCACGACGAGGCGGCGCTGCGGCGCGACTTTGCCGCCGTGGCAGAAAAATTCCAGATGCAGTGGGAGTTGCACAGCTCGCGCCGCCCGATGCGCGTGGTCATCATGGCCAGCAAGTACGACCACTGCCTGACCGACCTGCTCTACCGCCTGCACAAAGGCGAGCTGGACATGGAAGTGACCGCCGTCGTCTCCAACCACCTTGATCCGCGCGCCATGGCCGAGCGCGAAGGCATCCGCTTCATCTACCTGCCGGTGACCAAGGAAAACAAGGCGGCGCAAGAAAAAGAATTGCTGCGCATCGTCGAGGAAACCGGCTCCGAACTGGTGGTGCTGGCCCGCTACATGCAAATCCTCTCTGATGATTTGTGCCGGGCGCTGGCCGGACGCGCCATCAACATCCACCACTCTTTCCTGCCCGGCTTCAAGGGCGCCAAGCCCTACCACCAGGCCTACGAGCGCGGCGTCAAACTGATTGGCGCGACCGCCCATTACGTGACCTCCGATCTGGACGAAGGCCCCATCATCGAGCAGGAAGTGCAGCGCGTCGACCACTCCTACACGCCCGAAGACCTGGTGGCCGTGGGGCGCGACACCGAAACCGTCGCCCTCTCCAAGGCGGTGCGCTACCACCTGGAGCACCGCGTTTTCCTCAACAACGCCCGCACGGTGGTCTTCAAATGAGCGCCCGCATCATCGACGGCAAGGCCATTGCCCGCAAAGTAGAAGACGAAGTGCGCGCCGATGTGGCGCAGCTGTTCGCCCAGCGCAACGTCACGCCGTGCCTGGCCGTGCTGCTGGTTGGCGAAGACCCGGCCAGCCAGGTGTATGTGCGAAACAAGATCCAGAAGGCCAAGGAGACGGGCATCCGCTCGCTCGAATACCGCCTGAGCGCCACCACCTCCGAGGCCGATGTGCTGGCGCGCATCGATGCCCTCAACCGCGACGTCGACGTGCACGGCATCCTCGTGCAATTGCCGCTGCCCGCGCAAATCGACGAGCGCAGCGTCATCGAGGCCATCCGGCCCGACAAGGACGTGGACGGCTTCCATCCCCTGAACGTGGGCGCGCTGCAACAGGGCCTGCCCGCGCTGGTGGCCTGCACGCCGCTGGGCTGCCTGCGCCTGCTGCAAGAGGCGCTGGAGGGACAGCTTGCGGGCAAGCACGCCGTCATCGTCGGGCGCTCCAACATCGTGGGCAAACCCATGGCCGCCCTGCTGCTGCAAGCCGACTGCGCCGTGACGGTGGTGCATTCAAAAGTGGCGAACGCCGCTGAAATCGCCCGCTCCGCCGACATTGTTGTCGCCGCCGTCGGCAAGCCGCGCCTGGTCGGCGCCAACTGGATCCGGCCCGGCGCGACCGTGATCGACGTGGGCATCAACCGCGTTGAAGAAGCGGGCAAGAGCCGCCTGGTGGGCGATGTCGACTTCGAGCGCGTCCAGCCCATTGCCGCCGCCATCACCCCCGTGCCCGGCGGTGTCGGGCCAATGACCATCGCCTGCCTCATGCAAAACACCGCGCGCGCGGCCGAGCGCGCCACGCGGATCCGCTCCCTGAAACGCTGCACGCTCAACCCCGCAAGCCCCACGCGCGCGGACGAAAACGAACGCCCGGCGGGCGGCGACGGCAGCGCCGCGTAAGCGCGCCGCGCGCCACTTTCGCAGCCGCCAACGCCGCCACACGCATCCTCTTCAAGGAACCACCATGCCGCTTACCCTGCTTCGCTACGGGCTGTCGTCAGACCCTTGCCGCGCCGCACAGCCAGACTTTCCGCCGCCCGCGCCGCTGAAAAAACGCTACGACGTGGTCATCATCGGCGGCGGCGGCCACGGCCTGGCCACGGCCTACTACCTTGCCCGGCGCCACGGCATCACCGACGTTGCCGTGCTGGAAAAAGGCTACCTCGGCGGCGGCAACACGGCGCGCAACACGGCGGTCATCCGCTCCAATTACCTGACGCCCGAAAGCGTCAAGTTCTACATCGCCTCGGTCGACCTGTACCGCGGCCTGTCCAACGAGTTCGACTTCAACATCATGTATTCCGAGCGCGGCCAGCTCACGCTGGCGCACACCGATGGCACGGTGCGCGCCTTTCGCCAGCGTTGCGAGGTCAACCGCCACCTGGGCGGGCGCTCGGAAATGCTGGACCGCCAGCAAATCCGCGAACTGGTGCCGCTGCTCAACCTGGACACCGGCCACCAGCCGGTGCTCGCTGGCCTGTGGCACATCGACGGGGCCACCGCCCGCCACGACGCCGTGGCCTGGGGCTACGCGCGCGGCGCCCTCGCGCGCGGCGTGCAGTTTCACCCGCTCACCGAGGCGCAGGACTTCGTTGTCGAAGGCAGTCGCGTCACCACCGTCAAAACCAATCGCGGCGATGTCCAGTGCGGCTGCGTGGTGCAGGCGGTCGCCGGATCCAGCTCCCTGTTGCTGGGCAAGCTGGGCATCCGCGCGCCCATCCACACCTATCCCTTGCAAGCCATGGTCACGCAGCCCGTCAAGCCCTTTCTGACGCCGCTGGTCAGTTCGTCGGCGCTGCACTGCTACGTGCAGCAGACCGGGCGCGGTGAAATCCTGATCGGCGGCGGCTCCGACCCCTACCCGCTCTACGGCACGCGCGCCACGCTGGATCTGAAGGAAAGCCTGCTTGCCCACGCCATCGAGATGTTCCCCTTCCTGGCCAACGCCAAGCTGATGCGGCAATGGGCGGGCATCACCGACATGACCCCCGACTACAGCCCCATCATGGGCCGCTCGCCCATCGACAACTACTACCTCGACGCGGGCTGGGGCACCTACGGCTTCAAGGCCACGCCCATCTGCGGTGTGACCATGGCCGAACTGGTGGCCAGCGGCGGTGCCAAGGTGCCCCAACTCATCCAGCCCTTCAGCCTGGAGCGTTTCTCGCGCTTCCAGCAAATCAACGAAATGGGCGCGACGGCGGCCAGCCACTGAAGGCGGCGCGCGCATCTTTTCCGCAACGAGGTCCATTGCCATGAAACTCATGCCCTGCCCCCTGAACGGCCTGCGCAACATCAGCGAATTCACCTACGGCGGCGAACTCGTCGCCATGCCCGATCCGGCCACCTGCACCGACGCCCAATGGGCCGACTACGTGTTCAACAAGGCCAACCCCGCCGGTGTGGTGCGCGAATGGTGGTTGCACAACGCCTCGCACTACTGGTTCATCGCCGAGCGCGACGCCGCCACCGACACCATTTTGCGCACCTTCGACGCGGGCGAAATCTTCAAGACGCGCGTCGACTTTGCCGCCGCCGCCCCGCCGCCAGCGGCGGCCCCGGCAAAGGCTGCCGCCGCTGCCCACAACCTGCCCGCCAGTCCGGAGAATCCCGCATGAACGCCCCGCACGCCCCTGCCGCCGCCCGCTTGCCCACCCCCTGGGGACGGCTGATCGACCGCACGCGGCCCGTGCATTTCAGCTTTGAAGGCCGGACATTCGACGGCCTTGAAGGCGACACCATCGCCAGCGCCCTGCTTGCCCAGGGCCACTGGCTCTTGTCGCGCTCCTTCAAGTACCACCGCCCGCGCGGGCCATTGACCCTGGCCGGGCAGGACGCCAATACCCTCGTGCAACTGCCCGACGAGGCCAACGTCCTGGCCGACCTGCACCCCATCCACGCGGGCCTGGCCGTCACCGGGCAGAACTACAGCGGCTCGCTGGAAAACGACCGCGATGCCTTGCTGGGCCACTTCTCGCGCTTCATGCCCGTGGGCTTTTACTACCGTGCTTTTTTCAAGCCGCAAGGTATATGGAAGCACTGGGAGCCTTTCATCCGCAAAAAGGCGGGGCTTGGCAAGCTCGACCTCGGCTTCAAACCGCGCGAATACGACAAGGCCTATCTCTTTGCCGACGTGGTGGTCATCGGCTCCGGCCCGGCGGGCCTGGCCGCCGCCGAAGAAGCGGCAGCGGCGGGCGCGCGGGTGCTCCTCATCGAACAAGATGGCATCCTGGGCGGCGCGCTCAACTGGGCGCGCTTCGATCTGGAGGGCACAGCCGCCAGCGGCGAGCGCGAGCGCATCGCGCGCGTACAGGCGCACCCCAACATCCGCGTACTCACCCACGCCACCTGCACCGCCTGGTTTGCCGATAACTACCTGCCCGTCATCAGCGGCACACGCCTCTACAAAGTGCGCGCCCAAAGCTGCGTCATCGCCGCTGGCGCGCTGGAGCAGCCCGTCATCTTCCGCAACAACGATTTGCCGGGCATCGTGCTCGCCAGCGCCGCGCAGCGGCTCATGCGGCTTTATGGCGTCGCGCCCGGCCAGTGCGCCGCCATCCTCACCGGCAACAACGACGGCTACCTGGCCGCGCTCGATCTGCTGGAGGCGGGCATCGCCGTCACGGCACTGGTGGACATGCGCGCCGAGGACGACATGCATGCCGCGCCCTGGCGGCAGGCCCTGCATCAGCGCGGCGTGCGCGTGATTGCCGCGTCCGCCGTCTTCGAGGCCCTGCCCGGCAAGCCCCATGGCCGCATTCGTGGCATCGAGGTGCGCCGCATTGTCGACGCCGCGCAAGGCGCGCTCGCGGCGGACGGCGAGCACATTGCCTGCGACACCCTGCTCATGTCGGCGGGCTACATGCCCGCGTGGCAACTGCCGTGCCAGGCGGGCGGCAAACTGGTCTACGACGACGAAGGCGCGCGCTTTCGCATCGACAAGCTGCCGGACATCCTCAGCGTGGCTGGCTCGATCAACGGCTGCTTCGCACTGGAAAACACCCTGGCCGACGGCGCGGCAGCGGGTCGGCGCGCCGCCGCCCTGGCCTTGCGGCGCCCACTGCCGCCCGATCCAGCGCCCGCCACCACAGCGGTGGTGGCGGAGGCGCCGGTCAACACGCCCTGGCCCATCTTCCCGCACCCCAAGGGCAAGGAATTCGTCGACTACGACGAAGACCTGCAAATTGCCGACATCCGCAACGCCGTGCGCTACGGCTACCGCGACATCCAGTTGGTCAAACGCTTTTCCACCGTCGGCATGGGGCCGCTGCAAGGGCGGCAATCGGCCCTGCCCGCGGCGCGCCTGGTGGCCCAGGCCACGGGCCGCACGATTTCAGAAACCGGCATCACCACCGCCCGCCCGCCCGCCATGCCCGAAAAACTGGCGCACATCGCCGGGCGCGCTTTTTCCCCCGTGCGCCACAGCGCCATGCACCAGCGCCACGTGGCAGCGGGCGCGCAATTCATGCCCGCGGGCGCATGGCTGCGGCCCGCCTACTACGGGCCGAGCGCCGAGCGCGAGCGTTGCATCGCGCAAGAAGCGCACGCCGTGCGCACCGGCGTCGGCCTGATCGATGTATCGACCCTGGGCGCGCTGGAAATCCGCGGCCCCGATGCCATCGAACTGCTGGAGCGCGCCTACACCTTCGGCTTTGCCAAACTGCCCGTTGGCCGCTCGCGCTACGCGCTGATGACCGCCGAAGATGGCGTCATCATCGACGATGGCGTCTGCTGCCGCCTGGGCGAGCGCCACTTCTACGTCACCGCCACCACCAGCGGCGTGGATCGCGTTTACCGCAGCCTGACCAAATGGAATGCGCAATGGCGGCTCGACGTCGACATTGCCAACGTCAGCGCCGCCTGGGCCGCCGTCAACCTGGCTGGCCCGCGCGCGCGCGAAGTGCTGGAGCGCGTCTGCACCGGCATCGACCTCTCGCGCGAAGCCTTCCCCTACCTGGCCGTGCGCACTGCCACCGTGGCCGAAGTGCCCGCAGCGCGGCTGCTGCGCGTGGGCTTCGTCGGCGAACTGGGCTACGAAATCCATGTGCCCGCCCGCTACGGCGAACACCTGTGGGACGCGCTCATGCAAGCGGGCGCGGCCAGCGGCATCCGCCCCTTCGGCGTCGAAAGCCAGCGCCTGCTGCGCCTGGAAAAAGGCCACATCATCATCAGCCAGGACACCGACGGCATGACCCACCCCGCCGAAGTCGACATGCAATGGGCCATCGGGCGCAAAAAACCCTTCTTCGTCGGCAAGCGATCCATCGAAATCCTCGAAGCCCAGCCCCCCCTGCGCCGCCTGGTCGGCTTTGCCTTGCCCATCCCGCCGCAAGGCAGCCCCGCGCCGCAAGAGGGCCAGCTCATCCTGGACGAAGGCGGCAACATCACCGGCGCCATCACATCCTGCGGCGCATCGGCCACGCTCGGGCAAATCATCGGCCTGGCCTGGTGCGCCCCGGCGCAAAGCGCCATCGGATCGCCACTGGCCATCCGCTGCGAAGCCGCCAGCGGCGGGCGCATCACAGCCACCGTCGTCAAACTGCCCTTCTACGACCCCGACAACCAACGCCAGGAGCTTTGAGATGCCTGCGAACCTTGCCACCCACCGCGAACGCGCCCCGCTGGCCCATCCCGGCGCGACCTGCATCGACCTGGGCCACGCCCTGCTCGTCGAACACCACCAAAGCGACGAACAAATCGGCCCCTGCGCCCTGGCCGACCTGACCAACCTGCCGCGCCTGGGCCTGCGCGGCAAAGCGGCTGCGGCGCGCCTTGCCGCGGCGGGCCTGCCCATCCCGCAAGCGCCCAACCGCGTAGAGCGCGCCCCGACAGGCGAGCTGCTGCTGCGCCTGTCGCAGGGCGAATACCTGCTCTTGGGCAGCTTTGCCGACCGGGGCGCGCGCGTGCGCGCCCTGGAAGCCGACCTGCCCAAGGCCGGAGAAGACGGCCTGTACTTTCTGCCCCGGCAAGACAGCCACGCCTGGTTCTGGCTTGGCGGCGCGCGCCGCGCCGAAGTCATGGCCAAACTTTGCGGCGTCGATCTTTCTGCCGCAGCCTTCACCCGCGACGCCATCGCGCAAACCTCGGTCGCCCGCATCAACGCCATCGTCGCCGCCGACGGCGGCGGCCACGCGGAAACCCCCGGCGGCAATGGCGACGGCGGCGGCGCATACCATCTCCTCTTTGACCGCCCCAGCGCCGCCTATTTCTGGGACGCCCTGCTGGACGCCATGCGCGAATTTGGCGGCGGCCCCGTGGGCTTTGGCGTGGTGGCGGCGGCGCACGGACAATAACCCCTTTCGCTTCGCAAAAGAAGCCCGCGCCGCAACCCCGCCAAGAACATGCCGCAACCCGACGACGAACCCGACGCCATCGTCTACCGCGTTCCCGCGCTGGAGCGCGGCCTGGCCATTCTGGAAATGTTCAGCGCTAGCGAGCGCGTCCTCTCGCTGGGCGACATGGCCGCGCGGCTCAAACTGACGCAATCGGCCATCTACCGCATCGTGCAAACCATGACCGAGCGCGGCTACCTGCGCAAAACCGCCCGCACCAGCTTCGAGCTTGGGCCGCGCGTGCTCTCCAACGGCTTCACCTGGCTGGCCAGCCGCGACATCGTGGAAATCGCCATGCCCTGGCTCAACGCCCTGCGCGACCGCACCTCGCTGTCCTGCCACCTCTCCATCCGCGAACACACCGACGCGCTCTACATCTACCGCGCCTTCGCGCAACAGCGCCTCACGGCCAACATCCCCATTGGCAGCCGCCTGCCTTGCCACGGCACGGCCATGGGGCGCATGCTTCTGTGCGACCTGAACGACGCTGAACTGGGCGCGCTCTACCGCAACATCCGCCTGGATGACTACCCGCCACCTGCCCCCAAAAGTTTTCTGGAACTGCGCCAGATCCTCGATGAAGACCGGCGGAGCGGATGGGCCGTCAGCCGCTCCGACTACTCGACCTCGGTTGCCGCGCCCATCCGCGACCACCTGGGCCGCATCACCGCTGCCATCAACCTCTCTGGCCCCGACGCCATCATGCACGCCCCCGGCTTTCTCGAACACGCCCGCGCCCTGCTGCTGGAATGCGCGGCAACCATCGCGGGCGAACTGGGGTACAAAAACCCGGACGACGCGCAAACCCCGCAGCCGCAGCCACAAGAAACCGCAGCCACCCTGTCTCCCGACCTGGTGGGCGCCATCATCGCCCCTGACCCGCAGGCGCGCTGAAGGCGCACTGTTTCATTGAATAGGGGCAACAGGCAAGCAGTGCCGCCCCATCCAGACCAGACAGGCAGCAGCGCCACCGGCTTGCTGGCAACAAAGCGCCATGAATGCAAAAATAACGGCACTGCTGAGGAAAATAATCAAATCCATGGCTGAATTCATACTCGGCGTCGCAGCCGAAATCATGGCGGAAATCATCCTCGCAATCACATTGCTTGCCATGGTTGTCATATCAATAAAAGCAACAGGTGCCACAGCATCTCTGGCAATAACCGGAATATTTTACGCGATTTGCGCGATCGCGATCATTTTTCTTTTCGCCTGCCTGATCTATTTGATAATCAAGCACAAAAAATGAACTCCGGGAGCAACGCTCGGGTCGGGATTTTGTCGATAATTTTCCAGTGCCAGAAATAAAGGGCCTGGCCTCTGCCTCTCTCCACAAGTGGAGAGAGGAGCATATTGCTCCCTCCCTCCGCGGGGGGAGGGAGTCCAGAAATATTGCCATCGCCCTTTTGAAAGAAGATCAGGTTTTGCCTTCATCCTTTGGAAAAGTACCGAATTTACCCTCGCCCATTTCATTATTCTCCCTCTCCCCCTTCAGGGGGAGAGGGTAGGGGTGAGGTGGATTTTCTACGCTGCGTATCCACATTCTCCATCGCCCTTTGGTGAGAGGTCAGCGCAAAGCGCCGAGCGAAGGGAAATTTGTGTGCACAAAAAGCAATGCCTGCCCTGCCCCACTCCCTCCCCTTTGGGGAGGGATGGGGAGAGGTCGGGGGGAGGGAATCTAAAATTACCCTCGCCCATCTCATTATTCCCCTCGCCCCCTTCTGGGGGTGAGGGTAGGGGTGTGGGGGATTTTCACGCCACGCATCCACATTCTCCATCGCCCCTTGGGAAGAGGGTGGCGTGAAGCGCCGGGGGAGGGAATCTAAAATTACCCTCGCCATCTCATTATCCTCCCTCGCCCCCTTCAGGGGGAGAGGGTAGGGTGAGGGAGATTTTCCACGCCGCGCATCCATATTCTCCCTCGCCCCTTGGGAAGAGGGTGGCGTGAAGCGCCGGGAGAGGGAATCTAAAATTACCCTCGCCATCTCATTATCCTCCCTCTCCCCCTTCAGGGGGAGAGGGTAGGGTGAGGGGGATTTTTCGCGCTGCACATCCATAATTTTCCATCGCCCTTTGGGGGAGGGAGGCACAAAACGCCGGGAGAAGGGAAATCCAGCCAATCCCTAGGGGAACCCAGATTCAAACCATCGACAGTGCGAAGAGCGAGCCGAAGGCGTGGCAGAAAGCAATCCATGCGCGCCGTATGGATTGCCACGGGGTAAAATCCCCTCGCAATGACGCTTATCAATCAAAGACCTTCTGGAGCATTTGAAAAC
>JAISNB010000224.1 GCA_031276435.1 Burkholderiaceae bacterium
GGACTCAATCTTGCCCAATCCGATGCCGTCAACCATTTACACGGCCCGTGCCTGGTTCTGGCGGGTGCGGGTTCGGGCAAAACGCGCGTCATCACGCACAAAATCGCGCGCCTCATTCAAACCGGCGTGCCGCCCGCGCGCATTGCCGCCATCACTTTCACCAACAAGGCCGCCAGCGAAATGCGCGAGCGCGCCCGTCAACTGATCGGCAAAGCCGCCAGCGAAGTGCTGATTTGCACTTTCCACGCGCTGGGGGTGCGCATCTTGCGCGAGGACGGCGTGGCCCTTGGCATCAAGCCACGCTTTTCCATTCTGGACAGCGACGACGCGCTTTCTTTGCTCAAGGACGTGGCGCCCACCACCGACGCACAACTGGCACGCCAATGGCAATGGGTCATCAGCCGCTGGAAAAACGCGGGCCTGGGCGCCGACGCCGCACAGGCGCAAGCGGCATCGGCCAGCGAGCGCGAAGCCGCGCAAATCATGCAACGCTATCAAGAACGCCTGAACGCCTGCCAGAGCGTGGACTTTGACGACCTCATCGGCCTGCCACTGCGGCTGCTGCACAACCAGAGCGACATCGCGCGCAAATGGCAGCAAAAAATCGCCTACTTCCTCGTCGATGAATACCAGGACACCAACGCCGCGCAGTACGCGCTCATGAAGGCACTGGTTGGCGCGCCCGGCCACTTCACCGCCGTGGGCGACGACGACCAAAGCATCTACGGCTGGCGCGGCGCCACACTGGACAACCTGCGCAGCCTGCCGCAGGACTTTCCCGGCATCCGGGTCATCAAACTGGAGCAGAACTACCGCTCCACCAGCGCCATCCTGCAAGCGGCCAATAACGTCATCGGCCCCAACCCAAAACTTTTCCCCAAGCGTTTGTATTCAGAACTCGGCCAGGGCGAGCCGGTGCGCATCCTGATCTGCGACAACGAACAGCACGAGGCCGAACGCGCCGTCGCCCGCCTGCAAAGCCTGCGCGCCGAATCCGCGCACAAGCAGTGGCGCGACTTTGCCATCCTCTACCGCGCCAACCACCTGGCAAAACCATTCGAGCAGGCACTGCGCCGCGCGCAAATCCCCTACAAAGTCTCGGGCGGGCAAAGCTTTTTCGACCGTGCCGAAATCAAGGACCTCTGCGCCTGGCTGCGCCTGTGTGTCAACGAAAACGACGATGCCGCCTTCTTGCGCGCCATCACCACGCCCAAACGCGGCATTGGCCAGCAAACCCTCAGCCAGCTTGCCAGCTTTGCCGCCAACGCCCGCCTTTCGCTCTTTGGCGCACTCTTTGCGGGCAGCCTGCAAGCGGCCCTCTCGGCCCGCGCCGTGGCCCTGCTGCACGACTTTGGCCGCCAGATCGATGCCCTGCACAACCGCGCCCGCCACACCACTGGCGCCGCCGCCGTGCGCGCCCTGCTTGACGCATGGCTGCAAGACATCGGCTACGAGCGCCACCTGCGCGACGCCGAAAGCAGCGCGCCGCTGGCCGCCGCGCGCTGGAACAACGTGCTGGAATTTTGCGACTGGATCGCGCAACGCTGCGACGCCGGGCAGCACGAGGCCAGCGACGGCGCCCACCCGCCCGGCCAACCCCAGACACTGCTGCAAGTGGCGCAAACCATATCGCTCATCACAACGCTTGGCGAGCGCCAGCAGGATCAAAACGTCGTCACACTATCGACCCTGCACGCCGCCAAGGGACTGGAATGGCCGCACGTCATCCTCACGGGCATCAACGAAGGCGTACTGCCCTTTCGCGCAGACGCGGCCACATCGGCCCGGGACAAACAGGAGCGCGTCGAAGAAGAGCGCCGCCTCATGTACGTAGGCATCACGCGCGCGCGCCAAACCCTGACCGTCAGTTGGGCGCGCAGGCGCAAACAGGGGCGCGAATTCGTCGCCGCGCAACCGAGCCGCTTCATCGCCGAAATGGCGCTGCAGCAAACCCCGGCGCCGCGCGAAGACCCGCGCGAAAAACTCAAGGCCTTGCGCGCCGAATTTGCCCGCAAGGCGCAAGAGGCCGCCGCGCAAGCCGCGCGGAAAACCGCATCCGAAGAACCGGATGGAAAGAACTGACGCTGGCGTTTGCGCGCGCCAACTTCTCAATAACAAAGCCTTGAAAATCGGCTCGCACCAGAAGGCTTTGCCATCCGCAAAGCAGCAAAAAACCATGCCCCGGCATGGCTTTTTCGCACACAAGCTGTGGGCCACAACCACCGCCCGCGCGGCAACAAGCCTTGTCCGGCTTTGCCAGGCACGGTGGCCGTCCCGCCACCTTGCGCCGCGCCGCAAGGCGCGCGCTATCGGCTCCGATTCGGGTGGATGCCGCCCCATTAGAATTGCGTTTCACGCGCGGCGCGGCTTGCCCGCCCGCCAGGTTTGCGCCGCCAAGTCAGCCGACCGCCTTCAACCGCAGCAAAGTCGTATGTCCATTGCCAATTTTTTCCAGCGCCCGCATTACACGTCGGAAGCCACCGATTTTCTCTCCCGGCTCAAGCGCGACAAGCCGCATCTCGATGATCAGCAGACCCGGGGCCGCGCCTTGTTGTGGGACAAACCCATCGACCGCGACTTGCAGGCCGGCTTCCAGGCCGCGCGGGTGCCGCAAAAGGCTTACGTTTATCAGACCGCGCCAGATGCAGATTGATTGGCCAGCGGACGCGCTCAGGCAACCCCGGCCAGGCGGCTGTGTGGCTGTGCCGCTGCTGGTTGATTCAGGCGCGGGAAACGCACATGCTTTTGTCCGCATGGCTTTGCGTTTGCCCGTCGCCAACAACCCGGACACACGCCCATAATGAGCGATCAGCCTGCCGCCACCCATTCCGGTTTGCTGCTGGAGCGGCAGGCGCCAGAGCGCGCTACCGACGCGCTGCCGGAGGTGGTGGATCATGTGGCCGCCGTGGCGCATTTGTATGGCGAGCCGCTGTTTCAGTTGCCGCAGGATTTGTACATTCCGCCAGATGCGCTGGAGGTGTTTCTGGAGGCTTTTGAAGGGCCGCTGGATTTGCTGCTGTACCTGATCCGCAAGCAGAATTTCAATATTCTGGACATTCCCATGGCGGCGGTGACGCGCCAGTACCTGAGTTATGTGGAAGAGATTCGCGCGCGCAATCTGGAGTTGGCGGCCGAGTACCTGCTGATGGCGGCCATGCTGATCGAGATCAAGAGCCGCATGCTGCTGCCGCCCAGGAAAACGGCGGAGGGCGAAGAGGCTGAGGACCCGCGCGCTGAACTGGTGCGCCGCCTGCTTGAGTACGAGCAGATCAAGCTGGCGTCGGCCCGGCTGGCTGATTTGCCGCAGTACGGGCGCGATTTTTTGAAGGCGCAGGTGTACGTCGAGCAGGCGCTGGCGCCGCGGTTTCCGGATGTGGAGTTGTCTGAAATCCAGCAAGCCTGGCAGGATATTCTGCGCCGCGCCAGGCTGGTGCAGCACCACAAGATTCGCCGCGAGGAGCTGAGCGTGCGCGAGCACATGAGTCTGGTGCTCAAGCGCTTGCAGGGCCGCCGCTTTGCCACGTTCGAGGAGTTGTTCGATGCGGACAAGGGCGTGCCCGTGCTGGTGGTCACCCTGATTGCCTTGCTGGAACTGGCCAAGGAGACACTGGTGGAAGTTACCCAGGCCGAGGCTTACGCGCCCATTTACGTGCGGCTGGCTTTTACGCCAACCTGATTTGTCGGCCACCACCCCACAGCGCGGCAGCGCCACCACCGCCAGCGCGCGCGTTGCGGTTTTTCAGCGCAGTTCTGTTTTTGGCTCGCGCTCCATCAGCGCGGTGAGCGCGTCTGCCGGGGTGATTTGGCCGTCGAGCACGGCCACCACGCATTCGGTGACGGGCATTTCCACGCCCACGTGCCGGGCGCGCTGCAACACGGTGCGGGCGCTGTAGACGCCTTCGGCCACGTGGCCGAGCGATTGCACCGCGTGCGCCAGCATTTTGCCGGCGGCCAGTTGCAGGCCGATCTGGCGGTTGCGGCTCAGATCGCCCGTGGCGGTGAGCACCAGATCGCCCACGCCCGACAGGCCCATGAATGTTTCCGCGCGTGCCCCCAGGGCCAGCCCGAGCCGCGTCATTTCAGCCAGGCCCCGGGTAATGAGCGCGGCGCGCGCGTTCAGCCCCAGGCGCATGCCGTCGGCCAGGCCAGCGGCAATGGCCAGCACGTTTTTCACGGCACCGCCCACTTCCACGCCGATGATGTCGTCGTTGGCGTACACACGCAGGTTGCCGCCATGAAAGGCGGTCACCAGCGCGTCGCGCACGGTGGCGTGGCCACTGGCGGCCACCAGCGCGGCTGGCTGGCCGCGCGCCACTTCTTGCGCAAAGCTGGGGCCGCTGAGGACGCCCGCCCGCAATGGGCGCGCCACCTGGTTCTGCACCTCGTGCGGCAGCAGGCCAAACGCGGCGGCGGCAGCAGCGGTGTTGGCGGCGGCCGGTTGCGCTTGCTCGAAACCCTTGCACAGCCACGCCACAGGAGGGCGCGCGGCGTGCAATGCCGTCAAGGTGGCGCGCAAACCGGCCATGGGCATGGCGGCAATCAGCAAATCGGTGGTGTTGGCGCTGGCGGCCAGTTCAGGCAAGGCGCCGCCGTGCACCCGCAGCGCGGTCGGCAGCGCAATGCCCGGCAGATAGCGCGCGTTTTCATGCGCTTGCGCCATTTGCGCGGCCTGCGCGACGTCGCGCGCCCACAGCGTGACTTGATGCTCGCGCGCCGCGTGCACGGCCAACGCCGTACCCCACGCGCCCGCGCCAAAAACGATGACTTTCACGCGGATACCGCCTGCCGGTGCGTGGGTGGTGTTTGGCTGGTCTGGACCAGGGCGCTTTGCGGCGGCCTTATTGCGTTGTGACCGGCGGCTGCGGCTCGCCGCCGCCATTGCCCGCGCCCGCGCTTTGGGCCTGGGCCTGCTGCGCTTTTTGTTGCTGCTCGTACATCGACTGGAAGTTGATTTCCACCAGATGCACGGGCGGGAAACCAGCGCGCTGGATCACATCGGCCACGTTGCCGCGCAGGTACGGATAGACCACTTGCGGACAGGCGATGCCCAGGATTGGCCCCATTTGTTCTTGCGGCACGTTGCGGATTTCAAAAATGCCAGCCTCGCGGCATTCGCACAGGAACACCGTGCGATCCTTGATCTTGCTGGTCACCGTTGCGGTGATGGACACTTCGTATGCGCCTTCGCCAATGGTGTCGACGTTGACACCCAGACTGATTTCCACCGACGGCTGATCTTTTTCCAGCAGGATGGCCGGTGAGTTGGGTTGCTCCAGGGACGCTTCTTTCAAATACACGCGCTGGATGTTGAACACGGGACTCTGATCGGCCATGGAAATGCTCGCTTTGATGAAAAAAAGAAAAAACCGGACGGCCCGCGCGGGCCACCCGCCTGTGAGGGGGGGATTATGTCAGCACCGGCGCGCGCGCCGCCACTGCTGCCGCGCTGGCCGCGTGCTCACTGGCTGGCGAGCAAGGCGGCCAGGGCGCCCTGGCGATCCAGCGCCATCAAATCGTCGCAGCCGCCCACGTGGGTGTCGCCGATGAAGATTTGCGGCACTGTGCGCCTGCCCGTCAGCCGCATCATGGCCGCATACGCATCGGGTTGCAGATCGATTCGGATTTCCTCGATCTGCGCCACGCCCCTGGCCTTGAGCAACTGCTTGGCGCGAATGCAGTACGGGCATATGCCCGTGGTGTACATCTTGACGTTTTGCATGACTGGCAGAGCGTTTCCTCTTTTCAGGACTGCGCCGCGACGACGGGCAGATTGGCCTCGCGCCAGCTTTTCAGGCCGCCGCCCAGCGAATAGGCCTTTTCATAGCCAAGCTTTCTGGCGATGGCGACGGCGCGCGCCGAACGCGCGCCCGATGTGCACACCAAGATCACCGGCAAGGCCTTGTTTTTCACCACCTCGGGCAGCCTGGCCTGCAACTGGTCGAGCGGAACGCTTTTGGCGGCGGCAATGTGGCCTTGCGCGTACTCGGCCGCCTCGCACACGTCCACCACCACGGCTTTTTCGCGGTTGATGAGCAGCACCGCCTGATTGGCGCTCAGGCCAGTGGCCGCGCCGGTGCC
>JAISNB010000032.1 GCA_031276435.1 Burkholderiaceae bacterium
GTCGCTTTGCTCCTCGCGATGACGCGGTGAAGCAAGGCGCAATGATGGGACGCCCGTTTGCAATGACGACGCACTGGGCTGTGGTCGCAATAGACAAGGCACACCCGCACGCCACAAACTGCGCCGCCACATCGTCCCGAAACAACCCCGCCGCCGCTCGCATTTGCGGGCGCGCAACGCCGCGGCGTCAACAAAGCCCGATTTGGAGCGCGATTGGCTGTGAAAAATGTTTGTCATGGCATGATTGCGGATATGCAAACTGTCCGCATCATTGCCGTTCGCCATGGGGAAACCGCGTGGAATGCCGATGGGCGCGTGCAAGGGCACACCGATGTCGCGCTCAGCGCGGCAGGCCGCGCGCAAGCGGCGCTGCTGGCCGATGCGCTGGCGCAGCAGCACGATGCGATTGATGCGCTTTGCAGCAGCGATTTGCTGCGCGCCCGGCAGACGGCGCAAGCCGTGCAGGCCGCCACTGGCGCACCTCTGGTTTTGGAGCCGCGTTTGCGCGAGCGTGCGTTTGGGCAGATCGAGGGGCTGTCGTTTGCCCAGGTGCAAGCGCGCTGGCCTGCCGATGCCGAAAAATGGCGCAAGCGCGATCTGTACTGGGCAGCGCCGGGCGGCGAGTCGCTGCTCCGCTTTCAGGAGCGCGTTATCGGCGCAATCCAGGACTTGGCGCAAAGACACCTGGGCCAGCAAATTGCCATAATTACCCACGGCGGTGTGCTGGATGTGCTTTACCGCGCGGCCACGGGTTGCGGCCTGCAAGGCGCGCGCACCTGGCAACTGGGCAATTGCGCCATCAACCGGCTTCTCTGGACACCCGGCGGCCAGCTTGCGCTGGTGGGCTGGGCCGACGATCAACACCTGCAACAAAGGGCCATCGATGAGACCACATCTTGAAGCATTCACCATTCCCAAGCTCACGCGCTTGCAATCGCTGGTGGGCAAACAGGTCAACGCCATCGAGACACCGGCGCTGGTCATAGACGCGGATGCGCTCAACCGCAACATGCAGCGCATGGTGGAATTTGCCACCAAGCACCGCATACGCCTGCGCCCGCACGCCAAGGCGCACAAAAGCGGCGACATTGCCCATTTGCAACTGCAAGCGGGCGCCGTGGGCATTTGCGTGCAAACTGTTGGTGAGGCCGAGGCGCTGGCCGCGCGCGGCGTCAACGATATTTTCATCAGCAACCAGGTGCTGTGCCCGTCCAAGCTGCGCCGCGTGGCGGCGCTGGCCAACCAGATGGCGTTGCGCGGCGGCAAGCTAGCGCTGGCCGTGGACAGCGCGCTGGCCGTGGAGCGGCTGGACAAGGCCATGATGCTGACGCCCAAGCCCATTGATGTGCTTGTGGAAATCGATGTGGGCCAGAACCGCTGCGGCATGGCTCCGGACGACGCCATGGTGGCGCTGGTCAAGCGCATTGTCGCGCGCGCAGCCGTCATGCGCTTTGCCGGTTTGCACGCCTACCACGGCAGCGCGCAGCACATGCGCAGCGTGCCCGAGCGCCGCACCGCCATCGCCTTTGCCGCCAGCCAGGTCAGGCACGCGCTGGCGCTGCTGCGTCAGGAAGGCATCGAGGCGCCACTGGTCACCGGCGCGGGAACCGGCTCTTTCAGCCAGGAAACCAGCAGCGGCGTGTGGGACGAAATCCAGCCCGGCAGCTTCATCTTCATGGATGCCGACTACGCCCGCAACGAGCGCGATCCGGCGCAGCCGCTGTTCGAGCAATCGCTGTTTGTCAAGACGCAGGTCATCAGTGCGCACAGCCACCATGTGGTCATCGACGCCGGAACCAAAAGCCTGGCGCTGGATTGCGGCCCGCCACTGGTGCACAGCCTGCCCGGCCAGTCGGCCATGGTGTACGCCGCGGCGGGCGACGAGCACGGCATCTTGCGCCTGGCCGGTTCCATCGGCTCGCAACCCTTGCCCGAACCGGGCGAAACCGTGTGGCTCATTCCCGGCCATTGCGATCCCACAGTCAACCTCTACGACGTCATGTTTGGCGTGCGTGGCACGCTTACGGATGGCGTGGTGCAGTCGCTTGTGTGGGTGGACGGGCGCGGGTACTGAGCCAGTCCGCCCGGCGGCAGCGCAGCGCCGCTTCGCACAAGGCAAGGCGGCGCGTGGCGGTGGCCGCCCTGCCATCACTTCAGCGGGATGGCGGTCTGGAACTTGGCGCGCCGCGTAGCAAAGAACACCTTGATGTTGCGCACATTGGCGTTTTGCGTGAACAGGCGCTCGGCCAGCGCCTGATACGCGGGCATGTCATGCACGCGCAACACCAGCACAAAATCCGGCCCGGGCGCCACGCGCCAGCATTGCTGCACGGCAGAATCGGCCACGGCGCGCTGTTCAAACGCGCTGGCGTGTTCGTCGCCCTGCCGATCCAGCGTCACCTCGACGATGGCCGTCAGCCCCCAGCCAAGCCGCACGGCCACGGCGTCCTCGTTGAGCAGGGCCACTTCGCCAAGCAGCAATCCCGCCTCGCGCAAGCGCCGCACCCGCCGCAAACATGTGGGCGGCGAGATGCTCATGCGCTCGGCCAAGGCCTGGTTGGAGAACCCGGCGTCGTGCTGCAAAGTGTCCAGCAGCGCCCAATCTGTCAAATCCAGTTCCATTTACAGGGTCAATCCAAAATAAAATTTCCAGAAAAATATGAAAAGAAATTTTATTGCACAAGCAATGAAATATAGTCCAGCAATTTCTTTTCGTCCAGCGTACCATTACGATAGCGTACCCATTGGAGCATTTGCCCCGGAATCTTGTTCAATGTCTTTTTTCTGAATTGTACAAACGCCTGCAAGGCGTTGGCGCTGGCGCGCAAAGCGCCATCTCCCGAAAGGCATTGCGCAGATCTCCCGATACCGGCAAAGCGGCCCCATGCGCGCAAAGGTTTCCGATCATCACAACAGGCAATTGATTCATGTGTGGCATTGTCGGCGCGGTCTCCGCGCGCAACATCGTTCCCGTACTCATCCAGGGACTACAGCGCCTGGAATACCGGGGTTATGACTCGTGCGGCATTGCCGTGCACACCGCTGGCGTTGCGCCGCCGCCGGGGGCGTTGCGGCGCGTGCGCGGCATTGCTCGCATCGCCGATCTGGCCGCGCGGGTCAGCGCCGAAGATTTGCGCGGCCTCAGCGGCATTGCCCACACGCGCTGGGCCACGCACGGCGCGCCCGCCGTGGACAACGCGCACCCGCACTTCAGCATGGGGCCGCGCGGCGGCAGCGCCAGCAGCGACGCCCAGGGTCGTGTCACCCTGGTGCACAACGGCATCATTGAAAACCACGACGAGCTGCGCGCGGCGCTGCAAGCGCGCGGCTACCACTTTGCCAGCCAGACCGACTCCGAGGTCATCGTCCACCTGATCGACAGCCTGTACGACGGCAACCTGTTTGAAGCCGTGCAGGCCGCCGTGGCGCGCCTCAAGGGCAGCTTTGCCATTGCCGCGCTGCACCGCGACGAGCCGCAGCGCCTGGTGGGCGCGCGCTCTGGATCGCCGCTGGTGCTTGGCGTGGGCACCGACGGCAAGGAACACTTTCTGGCCAGCGACGCCATGGCCCTGGCCGGTGTGACCGACCAAATCGCCTACCTGGAAGATGGCGACGTGGTGGACTTGCAACTGGGCAAGGTCTGGATCGCCGACAGCAGCAGCGGCGCGCACGTCGACCGCCCCGTGCAAACCGTACACGCCGCCAGCGGCGCGACCGAGCTTGGCCCCTACCGGCACTACATGCAAAAAGAAATCTTCGAGCAGCCCCGCGCCGTGGCCGACACACTGGAAGGCGTGCACGCCTTTGCGCCCGAACTGTTTGACTCCGCCAGAGGCCGCCCCGCCGCCGCCGGGGCCGAAAGCAGCGCGCACGCCATCTTTGGCGACGTGCAGCAAATACTCATCCTGGCCTGCGGTACCAGCTACTACGCTGGCTGCGTCGCCAGGCACTGGCTGGAATCCATAGCGCGCATTCCCACGCAAGTCGAAATCGCCAGCGAATACCGCTACCGCGACCCGGTATCCAGCCCCGGCACACTGGTCGTCGCCATCAGCCAGAGCGGCGAAACCGCCGACACGCTGGCCGCGCTGCGCCACGCGCGCGCGCTGGGCTTGCGCCACACGCTTGCCATCTGCAACGCGGCTACCAGCGCCATGGTGCGCGAATGCAATCTGGCCTTCCTGACCCGCGCGGGCGTGGAAATTGGCGTCGCATCCACCAAAGCCTTCACCACGCAACTGGTGGGGCTGTTCCTGCTCACGCTGGCGCTCGCGCGGCGGCGCGGCCTGCTCACCGAGCAGCAGCAAGCCCGGCACCTGACCCAGTTGCGCCACCTGCCATCGGCCCTGCAAGCCGTGCTGGCGCTGGAGCCGCAAATCATCGCCTGGGCCGAACAATTCGCCAGCAAGGAAAACGCCCTCTTCCTGGGCCGCGGCCTGCACTACCCCATCGCGCAAGAAGGCGCGCTCAAACTCAAGGAAATCACCTACATCCACGCCGAAGCCTATGCCGCCGGTGAACTCAAGCACGGCCCGCTGGCGCTGGT
>JAISNB010000049.1 GCA_031276435.1 Burkholderiaceae bacterium
ATGCCCGCGGCGTCCAGTCCGTGCAGGGCCAACAGTTGCGCGGGGTCGCCGTGCTCGATGAATGTGTCCGGCAGTCCCAGTTGCAGCACGGGCAGGTTCAGGCCCGCCGCTTGCAGCGCCTCCAGCACCGCGCTGCCAGCGCCGCCCATGATTGCGCCTTCTTCCAGCGTGACCAGCGCGGTGTGCGTGGCGGCCACTTCGCGCAGCAGTTGCGCGTCCAGCGGTTTGACCCAGCGCATGTTGACCACGGTGGCGTCCAGATTTTGCGCGGCTTCCAGGGCCGGGTACAGCAAGGTGCCAAAGGTCAGGATGGCGATGCGGCTGCCGCGCCCCTGGCGCCGTACTTCGCCCTTGCCAAGGGGCAGTGGCGACAAGTCGGCCAGCGGCGCGACGCCCGCCCCCGCGCCGCGCGGGTAGCGCACGGCCACGGGGTGGTTTTGCGCGTAGGCAGTGCAGAGCAGTTGGCGGCATTCGCGCTCATCGGCGGGGCACGCCAGACTCATGTTGGGGATGCAGCGGATGAAGGCCATGTCGTAGGCGCCCGCGTGCGTGGCGCCGTCGGCGCCCACCAGGCCCGCGCGGTCGAGCGCGAAGACCACGGGCAGGTTCTGGATGGCCACGTCGTGGATGAGCTGGTCGTAGGCGCGCTGCAGGAAGGTGGAGTAAATGGCGACCACCGGCTTGAGTCCCTCGCAGGCCAGGCCCGCGGCAAATGTGACGGCGTGCTGCTCGGCAATGCCTGCGTCGTAATAGCGATCGGGAAAACGCTGGTGGAATTCGACCAGTCCGGAGCCTTCGCGCATGGCCGGGGTGATGCCCACCAGTCGCTCGTCGCGCGCGGCCATGTCGCAGAGCCACTGGCCGAATACTTGCGTGAATGTGGGTTTGGCAGCCGGGGCGGCGCTCTGGAGCAGGCCGACCGCCGGGTCGAATTTGCCCGGGCCGTGGTAGGCCACGGGGTCGGCTTCGGCCAGCCGGTAGCCGTAGCCTTTTTTGGTGACCACGTGCAAAAACTGCGGCCCGCACTGGCGCGCCATGAGGTCGCGGATGTTTTCCAGCGTGGGGATCAGCGAGTCCAGGTCGTGCCCGTCGATGGGGCCGATGTAGTTGAAGCCGAATTTCTCGAACAGCGTGGCGGGCACCACCATGCCCTTGGCGCCTTCTTCCAGGCGTTTGGCCAGCTCGAACAGCGGCGGTACCGGCCCCAGCACGGTTTTGCCGACGTTTTTGGCGGCTTCGTAAAAGCGCCCGCTCATCAGTTGCGCCAGGTAGCGGTTGAGCGCGCCCACGGGGGGGCTGATGGACATGTCGTTGTCGTTGAGCACCACCAGCAGCCGCGCGTCGCGCTCGACGCCCGCGTTGTTCATGGCCTCGAACGCCATGCCCGCGGTCATGGCGCCGTCGCCGATGACGGCAATGGCCTTGCGCTCTTCGCCCTTTTGGCGCGCGGCCAGCGCCATGCCCAGCGCCGCCGAGATGCTGGTCGACGAGTGCGCGGTGCCAAAGGCGTCGTATGCGCTTTCGGCACGCTGTGGAAATCCGGAGATGCCGCCCATCTGCCGCAGCGAGGGCATACGGTCGCGGCGGCCCGTCAGGATTTTGTGCGCGTAGGTCTGGTGGCCCACGTCCCAGACCAGACGGTCATGCGGCGTGTTGAAAACGCAGTGCAGGGCAATGGCAAGCTCCACGGTTCCCAGGTTGGAGCTGAGGTGCCCGCCCGTGCGCGCGACGTTTTCCAGCACGCAGCTTCTGACCTCGGCAGCGAGCTGGCCCAGTTGCGCGCGCGAGAGCAGGCGCAAATGCGCCGGGCTGTCAATGGTTTCAAGCAAACGTTTTTCGGCCATCGCGGGATTATCTTGCCCTGGTTTTTCCTGCCCGGCGCCGCGCGCTGGGTCGCTGCTGCTGCGGCGGCTGCCGCTGGCCTCAGGCATGGCGCATGACCAGCCGCCGGGCCAGCGCGCGCAGGTGCGCTGTTTGTGCCAGCGCGCTGGCTTGCAGCGCCTGTTCGGCCTGCGCCAGCAATTGCTGCGCGTAGGCGCGCGCTTTTTCCAGGCCCAGGATGGTGACGAAGGTGGGTTTGTCGGCAATCCGGTCCTTGCCCGCTGTTTTGCCGAGCGTGGCCGTATCGGCTGTGGCGTCCAGTATGTCATCCACCACCTGAAAAGCCAGTCCCACGGCGGCACCGTATTTGGCCAGCGCGGCCCAGGTTGCGGGGGGCACCGGCTGGTGCGCGCAGGCCGCACCCATGCAAACGCTGGCGCGCAGCAAAGCGCCCGTTTTGCGGCGGTGCATGTCGCAAAGCTGCGCTTCGGTCAGGGGCTGGCCCACGTGCACCAGGTCGATGGCTTGTCCGCCCGCCATGCCTTGCGCGCCCGCGGCGGCGGCCAGCAGGCGGCTCAGGCGTGCTTGCATGGCCTCTGGAATGCCAGCGTCTTCGGGCACGATCAGCTCGAAGGCCAGTGTCTGCAACGCATCGCCCGCCAGCAGGGCCAGAGGTTCGCCAAAGCGCACGTGCACCGTGGGTTTGCCACGGCGCAGCACGT
The DNA here is from genome assembly GCA_031276435.1 of Burkholderiaceae bacterium. Taxonomy (GTDB): domain Bacteria; phylum Pseudomonadota; class Gammaproteobacteria; order Burkholderiales; family Burkholderiaceae_C; genus Ottowia. Next base: position 2,544 of record JAISNB010000049.1, read on the forward strand.
CGTTGTCCATGCACGGCAAATCGTCGTGCACCAGTGAATAGGCGTGCACCAGTTCCACCGCGCAGGCGGCGCGCAAAGCCGCTTGCGGGTGGCCTTGCACGGCTTCGGCGGCGGCCAGTACCAGCAGGGGCCGCAGGCGCTTGCCGCCACCGAGCGCGGCGTAGCGCATGGCCTGCCCCAGATGGTCGGGTACGCGGGCGTCGCCCAGCCAGCCTTCCAGCGCGCGCTCGATGCGCGGCAGTTGCCCGAGTGACCAGGTTTCAAGAAAATCGGGCGCGCCCATTACCGCTGGCCCGCCGCCGCGTCCGCGCCCTGCGCGCCTTCGTCAAGCAGGCGTACTTGCTGTTCGACCACTTGCAGGCGCTCACGGCAGTAGCGCAGCAATTCGGCGCCACGCTGGTACTGGCCCAGCAGCGCCTCCAGCGGAAGCTGTCCGTTTTCCAGACCGGCAATCAGTTGTTCCAGTTCATCGATGGCGGCAGCGTAGCTGGCCGGTGGCGCGGCAGGGGCCACGGGTGTTTTTCTGGGCATAGGCAATGGATTGGCGTGCAAAAGCGTGGGGGCGCTTGGAGAAAGCAGCAGAAAGCGCGCTCTATTCTAGATGGCCGCGCGGCGCACGCCAAGGCGCCAGGCCATCGCTGCGCCCCTTGCGCTGTCACGCCTGCTCTCCCCCAAGGGGCGAGGGCAATGAATGGATGCGCCGCGCTTGCTCAAGGTGGCGTAGGCGATGCCGCCTGCCTTTCTCTCTCCCTTGAGGGGGAGAGTGCCCCGGCAGGGGCGAGAGAGGGTACGTGGATTGCCGTGTCGCTGCGCTCCTCGCAATGACGAGCGTCAAGGAGCCGCGCGAGCGAGCGGTTCAAAAACCACTCGCGGAGTGGCTTTTTTGTGGCCTCTTTTTATGGCTGTTGCTTTGTGTGGGAGTCCCCCTCACCCGGCACTGCGCGCCGCCCTCTCCCCATCCCTCCCCAAAGGGGAGGGTGCAATTTGCTCCCCTCTCCACTTGTGGAGAGGGGCGGGGAGTGAGGATGCGGGCGAGGGTAAAGAAGCGCCTCGCGCCGTCACACCTGTTTCCAACTGCATGCATATCGGTACAATTGCCGCTCCTCTGGCGCAAAAGCCGGTTTCCCCGAAAACACGGCGGCGGAAACCGGCCCCAAGGCCAAAGGTCCACGCGCCTCCAATACCCACTGGCGCCCAGAAAGCCCCGCAAAAACCCAGGCTGTTTGGCGGGGAGCTTTCGTTACCCTGCCCCTTCATAGGGGGAGTCTATAGGTCGGAATCCCATGTCTGATTTAAGTCTTCAATTCCAGCAGGCGGCAAGTCAACTTCCCGTCCATTCCTACTTTGATGCGGAGCTGTTCGAGCGCGAAAAAGAACTGCTCTTCAAGGCCGGGCCGCGCTATGTGGGGCACAAGCTGGCCGTGCCCAACCCGGGCGACTACTTTGCCCTGCCCCAGGAGGGACAGGGCCGCGCGCTGGTGCGCGGCGCGCAAGGCGAGGTGCGGCTGCTCTCCAACATCTGCCGCCACCGCCAAGCCATCATGCTCAATGGGCGTGGCTCGCTCCATGCTGAAGGCAAGGGCCATGCGGGCGGCAGCGTGGTCTGCCCACTGCACCGCTGGACATATTCTGACCAAGGCCAACTGCTGGGCGCGCCCCATTTCCGGCACGATCCCTGCCTTGACCTCAACGGCTACAAGCTGCGCGAGTGGAACGGCATGCTGTTTGAGGACAATGGCCGCGACATCGCCGCCGACCTGGCTGGCATGACCGAAGCGGCCAGCTTCTCGTTCGAGGGCTACGCGCTCGACCACGTGGAACTGCACGAGTGCAACTACAACTGGAAAACCTTCATCGAGGTTTATCTTGAGGATTACCACGTCGCGCCCTTTCACCCCGGGCTGGGCAACTTTGTCACCTGCGATGACCTGCGCTGGCAATTGCGCAAGCAATACTCGGTGCAAACCGTGGGCGTCGCGCCCACATTTGGCGAACCCGGCTCCGACATCTACAAGAAGTGGAAAGAAGTGCTGCTGGCCTACCAGAACGGCCAGAAACCCACGCACGGCGCCATCTGGCTGACCTACTACCCGCACATCACCGTGGAGTGGTACCCGCACGTGCTCGTCATCAGCACCATGCACCCGGTCAGCATCAACAAGACGCTGAACATGGTGGAGTTCTACTATCCTGAGGAAATTGTCTCCTTCGAGCGCGAATTCGTGCAGGCCCAGCG
>JAISNB010000105.1 GCA_031276435.1 Burkholderiaceae bacterium
TTGCCCGCCAGCATGTAGGCCGAGCACGGCCAAAATGGCAGTTTGAGCCAGCCCGCCACGGCGCAGAGCGGGTCGCCAATGATGGGCAAGAAGGCGAACAGGCAGGCTTTTGGTCCCAGGCGGCGCAGCCAGTGCAGCGCGCGCAGGTGCGTGGGCGAGTGGCGCCAGCGATCGATCACGGCGTGCGCGCCGCGTCCCATGCACCAGGTGAGCATGCCGCCCAGGGTGTTGCCCGCGGTGGCCACGCCAATGGCGGGCCAGAACAGCGCCGGGGCGAGTTTGACCAGTCCGAACACGGCTGGCTCCGATCCCATGGGCAGCAGCGTGGCCGAGGCAAAGGCCACCACAAAGACGGTGGACAGTCCATGCTCTGGCAAGGCCAGCCAGTTGAGCAGCGGTTGCAGCCAGGTTGCTTCCATAGGTGCGTCCAGTTTAGGGCCTGCGGGTGCAAGCGGCGCGCAAGGTTGGCGCGGCGGCGTCGCCTGCGGTTGGTGGCGGCCAGGCGTTTGCGCCGCGTTCTGATGGGCGCGGTGCAGGTGGCCGCCTTGCGCTTCACGTGACAAGAAAGGACGTTTCGTGAACACCTTGTGCCAGTACGCACGGTTTCAGTGGCTGGGGCTTCAAGCGTTTTGTTCCCCCGCGTTCTTTTGGGGTTTGCGCTGGCGCGCGATCGGGCAGACGGCGCACAGCCTTTTGAGCGGCCCACGCGCTGGCAAGGAGACAGGCGCGGGCGGCCCAAAGTGATTGTCGGATTTCCAAGCAAGTAAAATCTGGCGTTCCACGCTTTCTGGCGCGCCACCGGCTTTTTGCCGCGTGCGCGCCGCTCCAACGCCTCCCTTTTTCGATGCAGATCGGCCCCTTTTTTCTTGACAGTCCGGTGTTTGTCGCGCCCATGGCGGGCGTGAGCGACCGCCCGTTTCGCCAACTGTGCCGCCGCCTGGGCGCGGGGCACGCAACCAGCGAGATGATTTCCGCGAACAAGGGTTTGCGCCACACCGCCAAAACCCTGCGCCGCGCCGATCATGCGGGCGAGCCTGGCCCGATTGCGGTGCAGATTGTTGGCACCGAGCCAGCCGCCATGGCCGAGGCCGCGCTGCACAACATTGATCTTGGCGCGCAAATCATCGACATCAACATGGGCTGCCCGGCCAGAAAGGTTTGCCATCGGTGGGCCGGTTCGGCCCTGATGCAGGACGAGCCGCTGGCGCTGTCCATCATCGAGGCCGTGGTGGCCGCCTGCGCGCCGCGCGGCGTGCCCGTGACGCTGAAGATGCGCACCGGGTGGGACGCGCGCCACAAGAACGCCGTGGCGCTGGCGCGCGCCGCCGAAAGCGCCGGTGTGCAAATGATTGCCGTGCACGGACGCACGCGCGAGCAGGGTTACAAGGGCCAGGCCGAATACCAGAGCATTGCCGCCGTCAAGGCGGCTGTGTGCGTGCCCGTGGTGGCCAATGGCGACATCGACTCGCCCGACAAGGCGCGCGCCGTATTGCAGGCCACGGGGGCCGATGCCGTGATGATTGGCCGCGCCGCCCAGGGCCGCCCCTGGATTTTCCGGGAGGTGGCGCATTTTCTGGCCACCGGGCGCCGCCTGGCGCCGCCGCTGGTGTTGGAGGCGCGGCATCTTGTGCTCGCGCACCTGCAAGCGCACTGGCACCTGTATGGCGAATGGGCTGGCGTGCGCTCGGCGCGCAAGCACATCGGCTGGTATGTGCGCGGCCTGCCCGCTGGCGATGCCTTGCGCGCGCGCGTCAACGCGCTCGAAAGCGCCAGGGCGCAGCAACAGGCCGTGGATGCGTATTTCATGCGGCTGGCCCAGACCCGCGAACGGTTGCCCGACGCTGCCGACGCCACCGCGTGCGCGCCACAATCGCTGGAGGAGTCCAGGCCATGAGCCGCCAGAACATCGACCACTGCGTGCGCGAAAGCCTGGAAGCCTATTTCCGCGATCTGGGCGCCGTCGAACCGGCCAACCTGTACGACATGATGGTCAAGGCGGTGGAAAAGCCGCTGCTGGAAGTCGTCATGGATCACAGCAGCCAGAACCAGAGCCGCGCCGCCGAATGGCTCGGCATGAACCGCAACACCTTGCGCAAAAAACTGCTGGAGCACGGCCTGCTGTAGCCCAAGAGAGGAGCGCGCGCGTCGCGTGTGGTGCGCCCATTGTTTTTCAACTTTTTTGCATTGACGACCCGGACATGAACGCTCTTCTTTCCGTCTCCGATAAAACCGGCTTGCTCGACTTTGCCCGCGCGCTGCACGCGCTGGGCATGCGCCTTGTGTCCACCGGCGGCACCGCCCGCGTGCTGCAAGACGCTGGCCTGCCAGTCACTGAGGTGGCCGAACTCACCCGGTTTCCCGAAATGCTTGATGGCCGCGTGAAAACGCTGCACCCCAAGGTGCATGGCGGATTGCTGGCGCGGCGCGACCTGCCCGAACACCGCGCCGCCTTGCAGGCCCATGGCATCGAGGCCATCGACCTGCTGGTGGTCAACCTCTATCCGTTCGAGGCCACCGTGGCAAAACCCGGCTGCACGCTGGCCGAGGCCATCGAGAACATCGACATCGGCGGGCCAGCCATGGTGCGCTCGGCGGCCAAGAACTGGAACCACGTGGCCGTGCTGACAGACCCGGCGCAATACGGCCAGGTGCTGCCCGAGCTGCAAGCCGGTGGCGGCAAGCTGTCGGACAAAACGCGCTTTGCGCTGGCCGTGGCCGCGTTCAACCGCATCAGCAACTACGACGCCGCCATCAGCGACTACCTCTCGGCCATCGACTTTGAGGCCAATTTGTCGCGCGGCGGCGAGGGCGGCGCGCCCGCGAAAATCCTGTTTCCGGCGCAAAGCAATGGCCGCTTCGTCAAATTGCAGGATTTGCGCTACGGCGAAAACCCGCACCAGCAGGCCGCGTTCTACCGCGACCTGCATCCCGCGCCCGGCTCGCTGGTCACCGCCGAACAGCTCCAGGGCAAGGCGTTGTCCTACAACAACATTGCCGATGCCGACGCCGCCTGGGAATGCGTCAAGCAGTGGGACGCGGCGGCAGTGGCAGCCTGCGTGATCGTCAAGCACGCCAACCCCTGCGGCGTGGCCCTGGGCGAGAGCGCGCTCCAGGCCTATCAAAAAGCCTTCCAGACCGATCCGACCAGCGCCTTCGGCGGCATCATCGCCTTCAACCAGGTCATTGATGAAGCCGCCGCCGCGCAAGTGGCCGGGCAGTTTGTCGAAGTGCTCATGGCGCCCGGCTTCACGCCCGGGGCGCTGGCCGTTTTCAAAACCAAGCCCAACGTGCGGCTGCTGCGCATTGACTTGTCTGGCGTGCGGCGCGATGGCCCAGGCGCGTGGGAGCGCGGCCACAACGCCATGGACATCAAGCGCGTCGGCTCGGGCCTGCTGATGCAGACCGCGGACCATCACGCGCTCCGGCTGGCCGATCTGAAAGTGGTCACGCGCAAGCAACCCACGCCCGCGCAGTTGCAGGATTTGCTGTTTGCCTGGAAGGTGGCGCAGTTTGTGAAAAGCAACGCCATCGTGTTCTGCAAGGACGGCATGACCATGGGCGTGGGCGCGGGGCAGATGAGCCGGCTGGACTCGGCCCGCATTGCCAGCATCAAGGCCCGGGCCGCGGGCCTTGACTTGCAAGGCACGGCTGTGGCCAGCGACGCGTTTTTCCCGTTCCGCGACGGGCTGGACGTGGTGGCCGACGCGGGCGCTGCCTGCGTTATCCAGCCTGGCGGCTCCGTGCGCGATGCCGAGGTGATCGCCGCCGCCGACGAGCGCGGCGTCGCCATGGCGTTTTCAGGCGTGCGGCACTTCAGGCACTGATAAAACAAACGCGCGCCCGGCAAGAGTTGCGGGCGCGCCAAAAACACAGGGCGCCTGTGGCCTTCCCGAACGAAGCGGCGATGCGCGCAAAAACCGCGTGCCGCCACCGCCCCGGAAGGCCAGGCGCCATGCGCCGCGTTACTGGCAGCGCGAGGGATACAGCGTGCAATCCACGCCGTCCGAGTTGTAGACATGGCCCGGATCGCGCGGCCATCTCTGCGACTTGTCGACCGTCTTGATTTCAAGCGGCTTGAGCATGTTCAAATCCACCGGCTTGGTCTCCGGGGCGACGGCCTGGGGCGTGACCTTGACAGGTTCGGTGATGCGTTTGCTTTGTGCAGCGGAGGCGGCAGGCGCGGCGGCCTGCGCCGTGGCAGCCTCTTGCGCCAATGTGGTCAAGGGCGCGATCAACACCGCAGCCCAGGCAAGCGTGGACCATTTCATGATGATTTTCTCCTGATAAATCAAGGGGTTCAGCCGCGATCTTATAGCCACTGGCGGCTGAAGTCTGCATTTTCAGGCGCGCGCTGTGGGCGCAAACTGACAATGCGGCGCGCGGCTTGAAGTCAAGCGCCCGCGGCGGCGCCGGGGCCGTCGCCTTCTGCCAGCACCCGCAAAAGCCCCCGGCAGGCGTCTTCGGCCAGGTCGAGCACGCGCTCGAAACTGGCCGGGCCGCCGTAGTACGGGTCGGGCACTTCGTCAACCGTGTATTGCGTGCAAAAGTCGGTCAGGCGATGCATTTTGTGCCGCTGCTGGTCCGGGCAAACGGCGCGCGCGTGGCACTCGTTGACCGCGTCCATCAGCAGCACCAGATCGAATTGCACAAAGTCGCGCGCCCGCAAGTGCCGGGCGCGTTGCGCGCTCAAGTCGTAACCGCGGCGCGCGGCATGCGCCTGGGCGCGCCTGTCTGGTGCCTCGCCCACGTGGTAGTCGTGCGTTCCGGCCGAGTCCACCTGGATGCGATCGGCCAGATGGGCATCGTCCACCATTTTCTGCAACACGCCATGCGCCGTGGGGCTGCGGCAGATGTTGCCCATGCACACCATGAGCACGCGCACGGGCCGCCGCGCGTCTTTCAGGTGCGCCAGATCAGGCGCGCGTTTTGTTGTGCTGGATGGCGGCATGGCGGCTGCTGGCTGCTGCGACTCTACTGGCGCGCGTCAAAACGGCAGCCTGGGGCCGCCACCGCCCAGCAGACCTGGCAGGCCCTGGGCGCCTCCCATGCGGCGCATGAGCTTCATCAGGCCAGCGCCACCGCCTTTCAGTTGTTTGACCATGCCGCGCATTTGTTCGAATTCCTTGAGCAGGCGATTGACCTCCTGCACCTGCACGCCCGCGCCCGCGGCAATGCGCCGCTTGCGGCTGGCTTTGAGCAGATCGGGCTTGCGGCGCTCTTCCGGCGTCATGCTGTTGATGATGCCTTCCTTGCGCCGGATGTCTTTTTCGGCGCGCGCCAGATCGGTTTCGCTGGCCTTGCCCGCCAGTTGCGCGGGCAGCTTGTCCATCAGGCTGGACAGTCCGCCCATTTGCTTCATTTGCTGCAACTGGCCCAGAAAGTCAGACAGATCGAAGCTGTTGCCCTTCTTGATTTTTTCGGCCAGCTTGCGCGCCGCCGCCACATCGACATTGGCCGTGACCTGCTCGACCAGCGCCACCACGTCGCCCATGCCCAGGATGCGGCCCGCGTGGCGCTCGGCATCGAACACTTCCAGGCCGTCGATCTTTTCGCTCACCCCGGCAAACTTGATGGGCGCGCCGGTGATTTGCCGCACCGACAGCGCCGCGCCGCCGCGCGCGTCGCCGTCCATCTTGGTGAGCACGATGCCTGTCAGCGGCAGCGCGTCCCTGAAGGCTTTGGCGGTGTTGGCCGCGTCCTGGCCCTGCATGGCGTCCACCACGAACAGGACTTCTGCCGGATCGAGCGCCGCGTGCAGGGCCTGGATTTCGCGCATCAGGGCTTCGTCAACGGCCAGGCGGCCCGCCGTATCGACCAGCAGCACGTCGTAGAAATGCCTTTTGGCGTAATCCAGCGCCGCGCGCGCAATGTCCAGCGGTTTTTGCTCGGGCGTGGAGGCAAACCAGTCGGCTCCCGCCTGCGCCGTCACGCTCTTGAGCTGCTCGATGGCCGCCGGGCGGTACACGTCGCCCGAGACGGTGAGCACTTTTTTCTTGCGCTTCTGGATCAGGTGCCGCGCCAGCTTGGCCGTGGTGGTGGTCTTGCCCGCGCCTTGCAGGCCAGCCATCAGGATCACCGCGGGTGGCTGCACCGCCAGATGGATGTCGCTGATGCCCTCGCCCATGGTGGCGGCCAGTTCGCGGTTGACAATGCCCACCAGCGCCTGTCCGGGCTTGAGGCTGCCCAGCACCTCCTGGCCCAGGGCCTTTTCCTTGACGCGCGCCACAAAGTCGCGCACCACGGGCAGGGCCACATCGGCCTCCAGCAAGGCCATGCGCACTTCGCGCAACATGTCCTGCACGTTGCCCTCGGTAATGCGTGCCTGGCCGCTGACCTGCTTGACCAGGCGCGAGAGTTTTTCGGTAAGGGCTGAGGCCATTTTTTTGCCTTTCGCTGCGCGCGCAAGGCGCAAAATGCTTTGATCGGGCAGCGCGCGGCGCGCTCTGCCAAGCCGGTAAACTTGAGGCCATGATTTTAGCCAGCGCCTCTTTCCTTGGCATGCTGCTTGGCGTCGGCGCGGCGCTGGCCTATGCCGTGCCCGCCCTGGGCGCGCGCGCGCTGGGCGTCCCGACGGCGCGGCGCATGCTGCTGCTGGCCTGGGCGCTGCACGCCAGCCTGATTGCCTGGTCGCTGCTGGCCGCGCCGTCGCGTTTTGGCTTTGCGCCCGCGCTGTCGGTGACGGTGTGGCTGGTGCTGACCGTGTACCTGATCGAAAACCATGTCTACCCGCAACTGGGCGCGCGCTGGATCTGGGCGGGCTTTGGCAGCGTGGCCATTGTGCTGGCCGCGCTGTTTCCCGGCGCGCTGCTGCCGCGCACCTCCTCGCCCTGGCTGCCGCTGCACTGGGCGCTGGGCATTGCTGCCTATGGCATGTTTGCCGCCGCCGTGGCGCACGCCTGGCTGATAACGCGGCAAGAGCGGCAAATGCGCCATGGCGAGACATCGGGCGGTCCCCCGCTGCTGACGCTGGAGCGGCTGATGTTCCGTTTCGTCTGGGCCGGTTTTGTCTTGCTGTCGCTGACCTTGCTGGCGGGCCTGCTGTTTGGCGAGGCGCTTTACGGCAGCTCGCAGCCCAAGTGGCGCTGGGATCACAAGCGCGTGTTCACGCTGCTGTCGTGGCTGGTTTTTGCCGTACTGCTGGCCGGGCGCTCCAGATTGGGCTGGCGCGGCAGGCGCGCGGTGCATGTGCTGTACATCGGCGCGGCGCTGCTGCTGCTGGGGTACGCAGGCTCGCGCTTCGTGCTGGAGGTTTTGCTGGGCCGCGCGACATGAAGCTGATGGCCGTTTTGCTGGCGCTGCTGGTCGGCCTCTGGTTGTGGCGTCGGGGGGAGGGCGCTCGCGCTCGCCCGCTCGTCAAAGAGCGCGCCGCCGCGCCCAGGCCGCCGCAAGCCATGGTGCGCTGCGCGCACTGCGGCATTCACGTGCCGGTTCAGGACGCCATCGCGGGCGCGCGCGGCGGCAGCAGCTACTGCTCGGCGGCGCACCGCCAACAGGCCGAAGGCTTATGAGCGACACGCAGCCACCGGGCACATCGTCCGAGTACTGGTTCAGCACGTCGCTGCTTCCGGCCGAGGCGCTGACCCCGGAAAACGTCTCCACGCTGGACGATGCCGGTTTTGTGCGGCTGTGGTCGGCGCTCATGTCGGCGCGCACGGCTTTTGCTGGCGCGCTGCTGCTGTTGCACGGCACGCTGTCGGCCTTTGTCAGAAACGTGGTGCCCTGGGTGCTGGCGCTGTGCGCCGCGTACTTTGTCGCCACCATGGCCGTGCGCTGGCTGGCCAAACCCCGCCCGCCGGGCCGCAGGCTCGACAGCCAGTGGTTCTACACCGTGGGGCTGGATCTGCTGGTCATCGCCATCCTGCTTTTCGCGCACGCCAGCGAACTCGACTACGCCCTGCTGTTTACCCTGCCCATCCTGATCTCGGCCACGCTTGGCTCGCAGCGCCTGGCCGTCGGCACCGCCGCGCTGGCCACGCTGCTGCTGCTGGCCTATGGCGTCTGGGGCCTCACGCACGATACCGTGCAGCGCTCTTCCGATCTGGTGCAGCTTGCCCTGACCTGCGCCGGGCTGGTCATCATCGGCTGGCTGACCAATTTGCTGGCCTGGCGCCTGATGCGCCAGGAAGTGCAGGCCAGCCAAAGCCGCGCCGAAGCGCACATGCAAACCCTGGTCAACAACATGGTGATCGAGGGCCTGACCGATGGCGTGCTGGTGGTCGACGCCGACTCCCAGGTGCAAACGGCCAACCTGGCGGCGCGGCGCATGCTCTTTGCCGACCGCGACATCCTGCCCCACGCCTTCAATCTGGGCGACGATCCGGCCTGGATGCAATTGGCGCAAATGGCGCAACTGACCTTCATCGACGGGCCGATCAGCTCGGTGGAAGTCACGCTCAAATACCTGGACCGGCCCAACAGCCGGTTGCTGGTGCGCACGCAATCGACCCCGGCGCAAGGCCGGCTGATGCGGCCACTGTGCGTGATGTTCATGCAAGACCAGCGCGTCACCGAAGCGCGCCTGCGCACTGAAAAGCTGGCTTCCATGGGCCGCATGTCAGCCGCTGTGGCGCATGAAATCCGCAACCCGCTGGCGGCCATCAGCCAGGCCAACGCGCTGCTGGAAGAAGAGCTGGAAAACCCCTCGCAAAAACACCTGGCCGCCATGGTGCGCCAGAACGCCAAGCGGCTCGACAGCATCGTCAACGACATCCTGGACGTGGTGCGCATCGAGCAAAACGGTGGTGGTGGCGACAGCGACGGCCCGATGGCCGAATACATCGATCTGGACGCGCAGGTGCGCGCCATCTGCACCGAATGGGCCGCCCAGCACGCGCTTGGCGCGCGGCTGCTGCTCAAGCTCGACGCTGCGGGGCAACCCGTGCGCTTCAAGGCCGAGCATCTGCGCCGCGTTCTTGTCAACCTGCTGGGCAACGCCGCGCGCTACGCCAGCGGCGCGCCCTCTGCCATCCAGATCATCACGCGCTCCGTTGCGGACGGCCCCGTCAGCCTGACCGTCTGGAGCGACAGCCAGCAACTGGAGTCCAGCGTGCGCAGGCATTTGTTCGAGCCGTTTTTTTCCTCTGAAAGCCGCTCCAGCGGCCTGGGACTTTTCATTTGCCGCGAGCTTTGCACGCAGCACGGCGCCGAAATCGCCTACGAGCGCGCGCGGCGCACACAAGAGGGCCGCCTGGTGGATGGCAACGAATTTTTTGTCAGTTTCCAGCGTCTACGCACTGCTGATCCACAACCGGCACCCGAACCACCGGACAGCAACCGCCCATGAAAGCCAATTCCCCGAAGACCGCCGCATCGCACGCGCGCATTCTGGTTCTTGACGACGAGCCTGACCTGCGCACCCTGTACGAGCTGAGCCTGCTGCGCGAAGGCCACGAAGTGCGCACCGCCAGCACGCTGGCCGAAGCGCGCGCCCTGCTGGAGCGGTATGAATACGATGTCGTCATCACCGACATGCGGCTGCCCGACGGACTGGGACTGTCCATCCTGCAACTGCTGGCGACGCGCCAGCGCGCCGAACGCTGCATCGTCATCACCGCCTACGGATCGGCGGAAAACGCGGTCGAGGCGCTCAAGCTCGGCGCTTTCGACTACCTGACCAAGCCGGTCGATTTGAAACTCTTGCGCAGCGCGGTGGCATCGGCGCTGAAAGCGCCGCCCGCGGCCTCTGCCGTATCAACTGCCGCCGCCGCACTGGCGGCCGCTGGCAACGCGGCGGCGGCGGCAGCGCCAGAGACGCCCGGCGACGACACCGGCACTTCAGAAGAAGGCCGCGCCGCGCTGGAGCGGCTGGTGGGCGAATCGGCCATCATGCGCGAAGTCAAACGCCGCATCGTCAAAGTTGCCAGCAGCATGGCGCCGGTGCTGGTGCACGGCGAATCGGGCACCGGCAAGGAACTGGTCGCGCGCGCCATCCACGCCTGCAGCCACTGCAGCGTCGGCCCCTTTGTGCCCGTCAACTGCGGCGCCATTCCCGAAAACCTGCTCGAAGCCGAATTTTTCGGCGCGCTCAAAGGCTCCTACACCGGCATCACGCAGGACCGGCAGGGCTTTTTCCAGGCCGCTTCGGGCGGTACCCTGTTTCTCGACGAAATCGGCGATCTGCCACTGGCCATGCAGGCCAAACTGCTGCGCGCCATCCAGGAGCGCAAGGTGCGTCCGCTGGGCGCCACGCAGGAAGAGCCGGTGGACGTGCGCATCGTCAGTGCCACGCACAAGGACCTGGCCGCCGAAGTCCAGGCCGGGCGCTTTCGCCAGGACTTGTATTACCGCCTCGACGTCATCGAAATCAACATCCCTCCGCTGCGCGAGCGGCGCGAAGACCTGCCCATGCTGTGCCAGGTGCTGCTTGGCCGCATTGGCCAGGACACGGCCTACACCCTGTCGCCACGGCAACTCGAAGAAATCGCGGCGCAGCCGCTGGAAGGCAACGTGCGCGAGCTGGAAAACCTGCTGCACCGCGCCGTCGCGTTGGGCGAAGTGCGCGCCAGCGGCGAGCCGCCGCCCGCTGACGCCGCCAGCGACGATCTGCCGTTTGAATCGGTCTTTGCGCCCCAGTCGCGCCCCGGCGCACTGACGCCGCCACCACCGCCCCCGCCGCCCGCCAGCGCGGCGGCCCCAACGCCCGACGCCGCCGCGCCAGGGGGTGAGTTGGCCAGCCCGCCCGCCGACGCAGCGCCCGAAGCCGCGCCCGCCGACGACGCCCCGATTCCCGACCCGCTGCCGTGCGATCTGGAAGCCTGGCTGCTCGAACAGGAAAAACAAATCATCATCCGGGCACTGGAAGAGAGCAACTACAAGCGCGGCGTTGCCGCGGCCAAACTGGGCCTGAACTTGCGGCAGATTCGCTACCGCATGGTCCGGCTGGGCATCATCGGCAGCCGCTCCGGCGCGGCCAGCGACGACGACGCCAGCGATGACGCCAGCACCGATGACGACACCAGCGCCAACAACGGCAACGATGACGATGCCAGCGATGACGCCAGCACCAATGACGACACCAGAGCCAACGGCTGCTGACGCGCCCGATGCCCTGTGGCAACAGGGCTGGTACCGCTACGCCCGCCGCTTGCCATCGCCCAACTTTGGCGAGCGCCCGCCCCATGCCCGGGTTGAACTGATCGTCGTGCATGCCATCAGCCTGCCGCCTGGCGAATACGGCGGCGATGGCGTGCACCAGTTGTTCACCAACACGCTCGACTGGGGCGCGCACCCCTGCTACGCCGCCCTTCGCGGCACCGAAGTATCGGCGCACTGGTTCATCCGCCGCGATGGCGCGCTCTGGCAATACGTCAGCGCGCGCCATCGCGCCTGGCACGCAGGCGTCTCGCGCTATCTAGAGCGCGACAACTGCAACGACTTTTCCGTCGGCATCGAACTCGAAGGCCTGCCCGGCAGGCACTTTGACGCCGCGCAATACGAAAGCCTGGGCAGCCTTTGCGCCGCCATCGCGCAGGCGCACCCCGTTTGCGCCATCGCGGGTCACGAGCACATTGCCCCGGGCCGCAAGCGCGATCCCGGAGCCGGCTTTGACTGGCCGCGACTGCGCGCCATGCTGGGCTGGCGGGCCAGCTTCTTTCCGCGCTGACGCACGCGGCAGCGCCGCGCCGCCAGCGCCCGCTCAAAGGCATGGAACGGGCGGTCAAACAACCCTTCCGGACACGCGGTTTTTTTGGGGCGTGCGCGCGCAGCGAAACGCGGCCATTGCGCGCAAAAGCGGCGCGGCACGCGCACTTTCCAGCATCTGTTGGATTTTGGTCAACAACACTACCCATGGCGTATTGCAATTCACTGAAACACTATATATAGTGTGTCCGGTCAGATTGACCACCCGCCTCGCGGCATCCGGCGAGGCGCCTCCAGCAAGCAAGACCATTGCGAGAAATTCATGCAAAGCAGTACAACCCCTTCCCTTGCCCCTGCCGGGCCGCAAACCCCCTCGTCCGAAGTGGTGCACGCGCCACTTTCCCGGCACCACGCGCCTGCCATGCCCGACACCGCGGGCTACCAGATCATCCGCCGCAATGGCAGCGTCGTGGCCTTTGAACCCAACAAAATCTCCGTGGCCATGATGAAGGCGTTTCTGGCCGTGCACGGCACGCAGGGCGCCGCGTCGGCCAGCGTGCGCGAGGTGGTCGAGGCGCTGACTGGCACCGTCACGCGCGCGCTCATGCGCTCGCGGCCCGGCGGCGGCACCTTCCACATCGAGGACGTGCAAGACCAGGTTGAACTGGGCCTGATGCGCGGCGGCCACCATGAAGTGGCGCGCGCCTACGTGCTCTACCGCGAGCGGCGCGCCCAGGAGCGCACGCAGAAAAAAAACGCCGCCGAAAACGCCGCGCCGCCGCCCATCCACGTGCTGGCCGATGGCGCGCGCGTGGCGCTGGACACGCAGGCGCTGTCGCAACAAATCGAGGCGGCCTGCCACGGTCTTTGTGCCGACGTCTCGCCCGAACCCATTCTGGCCGAAACGCTGCGCAACCTCTACGACGGCATGCCGATCGAAGAGCTGGACAAGGCCGCCATTCTCTCGGCGCGCACCCTGATCGAGAAAGAACCCGAATACACCTACGTCACGGCGCGGCTGCTGTTGCAATCCATCGCCAAGGAGGTGCTGGCGCGGCGCGTCTCGCTGGCGCAACTGGCGCAAGGCTATGCGGATCACTTCGCCTGCTTCGTGCGCACCGGCGTCGAGCACGAACTGCTCGATGCCAGACTGCTCGAATTCGATCTGGCGCGGCTTGGCGCGGCGCTCAAGCCCGAGCGCGACCTGCGCTTTGACTACCTGGGCCTGCAAACGCTGTACGACCGCTACTTCTTGCACGTGCACAAGCGCCGCATCGAACTGCCGCAAGCCTTCTTCATGCGTGTGGCCATGGGCCTGGCCCTCAACGAAATCGACCGCGAGGCGCGCGCCATCGAGTTCTACGAAGTGCTCTCCAGCTTCGACTTCATGAGCAGCACGCCCACCCTGTTCAACAGCGGCACGCGCCGCCCGCAGCTTTCGTCGTGCTACCTGACCACGGTTCCCGACGATCTGGAAGGCATCTACGAATCGATCAAGGAAAACGCGCTGCTGTCCAAATTTGCCGGCGGCCTGGGCAACGACTGGAGCCGCGTGCGCGCGCTGGGCAGCCACATCAAGGGCACCAACGGCGAATCGCAAGGCGTCGTGCCCTTCCTCAAAGTGGTCAACGACACCGCCGTGGCCGTCAACCAGGGCGGCAAGCGCAAGGGCGCGGTCTGCGCCTATCTGGAATCGTGGCACCTCGATGTCGAGGAGTTCCTGGAACTGCGCAAAAACACGGGCGACGACCGCCGCCGCACGCACGACATGAACACCGCCAACTGGATTCCCGATCTGTTCATGAAGCGCGTCATGGAAGGCGGCCAGTGGACGCTGTTCTCGCCCGCGTGCGTGCCCGACCTGCACGACAAGTGCGGCGCCGAATTTGAGCGCGCCTACACGGCCTACGAACAGCAGGCCAGAGACGGCCTGATCGCGCCCTGCAAAACCCTGCCCGCCGTGGACCTGTGGCGCAAGATGCTGTCCATGCTGTTTGAAACCGGCCATCCCTGGATCACCTTCAAGGACGCCTGCAA
Organism: Burkholderiaceae bacterium; assembly: GCA_031276435.1. Classification (GTDB taxonomy): domain Bacteria; phylum Pseudomonadota; class Gammaproteobacteria; order Burkholderiales; family Burkholderiaceae_C; genus Ottowia. The sequence goes on from JAISNB010000105.1 coordinate 13,618, forward strand.
CCTGCGCAGCCCCCAGCAGCACGTGGGCGTCGTGCATTCCAGCAACCTGTGCACCGAGATCACGCTGAACACCGACGACAGCGAAACCGCCGTCTGCAATCTGGGTTCCATCAACCTTGCGCAGCACGTCAAAGCGGGCGCAGACGGCCTCGCGCAAATCGACCACGACAAGCTGCGCAAAACCGTGTCGACGGCCATGCGCATGCTCGACAACGTGATCGACATCAACTACTACGCCGTCAAGAAAGCGCGCGAGGCCAACCTCAGGCACCGCCCGGTCGGCCTGGGCATCATGGGTTTCCAGGACGCGCTCTACGCGCTGCGCATTCCATACGCCAGTGCGCAGGCCGTGCAATTTGCCGATCAATCCATGGAAGCGCTCTGCTACTGCGCCTACTGGGCGTCCAGCGACCTGGCCGTCGAGCGGGGCCGCTACAGCAGCTATCAGGGATCGCTGTGGGAGCGGGGCATCCTGCCGCCCGACTCGATCGATCTGCTGGCAAACGCCCGCGGCGACGGTTATGTCGAAGTCGATCGCTCGGCCACGCTCGACTGGGACGCGCTGCGCCAGAAAATCGCGCGCGACGGCATGCGCAACTCCAACTGCGTGGCCATCGCGCCCACGGCCACCATCTCCAACATCGTCGGCGTCGACGCGTCCATTGAACCGAGCTTTGGCAACCTCTCGGTCAAAAGCAACCTCTCGGGCGAATTCACCATCATCAACCAGTACCTGGTGCACGACCTCAAGCGCCTGCAACTGTGGGACGACGTGATGGTGATGGACCTCAAGCACTTCGACGGCTCGCTGCAGCCCATAGACCGCATTCCGGACGACATCAAATCGCTGTACGCCACCGCGTTCGAGATCGATGCCCTCTGGCTGGTCGAAGCCGCCGCCCGCCGCCAGAAGTGGATCGACCAGGCGCAAAGCCTCAACATCTACATGGCTGGCGCGTCGGGCAAAAAGCTGGACCAGACCTACAAACTGGCCTGGCGGCGCGGCCTGAAAACCACGTACTACCTGCGCACCAGCAGCGCCACCCGCGCCGAAAAATCCACCATCACCACCAACGCATTGAACGCGGTCGGCACAACCGGCGGCAGCGGCGATGCCCTGGCAGCCATCGCGCCCCTATCCGCCGTCGCGCTGAACCTGCCCGCCTCCGACGTCAAGTTCTGTTCCCTGGATGACCCCGGCTGCGAAGCCTGCCAGTGAATTGGCGCATCCAAAAAAACCGATGCCTTGGCACAACATTCTCGATCACGCAACAAGGCCGGATGCTTTGCATTTGGTCACGTTGCTCACATAATTGGAGCACTCAAATGTCTATGCTGAACTGGAACGAACAAAACACACGCGCCGCGCAAGCCGCCCTGGGCTTGCAAAGCGCGGGTTTTTCTCAATCCAATGCCATGGGCGCCGCCAGCGCAAATGCCGCCGATGCCGCCCCCAGCGCCCGCGCCGCGGCCAGCGCGCTGCCTGCCGCGCAGCGGCGCGTCAACGCAGCCGACAAGCGCATCATCAACGGCCAGACCGACGTCAACCAACTGGTTCCGTTCAAATACAAATGGGCTTGGGAGAAATACCTGGCCACCTGCGCCAACCACTGGATGCCGCAGGAAATCAACATGAGCCGCGACATCGCGCTCTGGAAAACCCCCAACGGCCTGACCGAGGACGAGCGCCGCATCGTCAACCGCAACCTGGGCTTTTTCGTCACCGCCGACTCGCTGGCGGCCAACAACATCGTGCTGGGCACCTACCGGCACATCACTGCGCCCGAATGCCGCCAGTTTCTGCTGCGCCAGGCCTTCGAGGAAGCCATTCACACCCACGCCTACCAGTACATCGTCGAATCGCTCGGGCTGGACGAAGGCGAAATCTTCAACGCCTATCACGAAATCGACTCCATCCGCGACAAGGACGAGTTTCTCATCCCCTTCATCGACGTCATCATGGATCCGGCCTTCAAAACCGGCACCCCGGATGCCGATCAGACCCTGCTCAAAAGCCTGATCGTCTTTGCCTGCCTGATGGAAGGGCTGTTCTTCTACGTCGGCTTCGTCCAGATTCTGGCGCTGGGTCGGCAAAACAAGATGGTGGGCGCCGCCGAGCAGTACCAGTACATTCTGCGCGACGAGTCCATGCACTGCAATTTCGGCATCGACCTGATCAACCAGATCAAGCTCGAAAACCCCGGCCTGTGGACGGAAAGTTTCCGCAAGGAAATCAAGGCGCTGTTCCTGCGCGCCGTCGAGCTTGAGTACCGCTACGCGGAAGACACCATGCCCCGCGGCGTCCTGGGCATGAACGCCTCCATGTTCAAAAGCTACCTGCGCTTCATCGCAAACCGCAGGGCTGTGCAGATCGGGCTTGAAGTGCTCTACCCCAACGAGGAAAATCCGTTCCCGTGGATGAGCGAGATGCTGGATCTGAAAAAAGAAAGAAACTTCTTTGAAACCCGGGTGATCGAGTACCAGTCCGGCGGAGCACTCTCATGGGACTGACGCACCGCCGCTTGACCACCGGGAACCGCATTGGCGGATGAAAAGCATGGCAGTCAAAACGCTTGCAGTTTCGCCGCGCTCCAATTCATGGCAACGCCCTCGGGCCGGGGCCGTGGATGACTTGGCATCCAATTCTGGTGTCAGGTGTTTTCCGTTGTTGATCGATCATTCAACTTGATCTAGGAGAGAAAAATGGCAACTGCAAAAAAACCTGCCGCCAAAAAGGCAGTCACCAAAGCCCCGGCCAAGAAGGCTGTGGCTAAAAAAGCCCCTGCCAAGAAGGTAGTGGCAAAGAAAGCTCCGGCCAAGAAGGTCGTAGCCAAAAAGGCCCCCGCCAAGAAGGCAGCGGCCAAGAAAGCCCCTGCAAAAAAAGCAGTGGCTAAAAAGGCCCCGGCCAAAAAGCCAGCCGCGCGGAAAACGCCCACGGTGAAAACCGCGCTGAATCCGCAAGCTGCCTGGCCTTTTCCGACCTCCAGCAAACCCTGATTGCGCGCAATCACTGGGTCAAAAACCGGCGCGCCGCGCCGGTTTTTTTTATGCGCGCGGCGCGCAAGCAGGCAGCCGCCGGCGCCAGGGCGACAAAAATCGCGCGACGCGCGCGAATTCCAGCGCGCGGCGTCCTTTCTATCAGGGCAAGGCAATGACCACGGCGCTGGCTTCGATCAGCGCCTGCGCCCGGCTGCCAACGCGCATGCGATGTGGCCGCGCGGCAAAGCCATTGATCTGTTGTTCGTCGGCCAGCACCAGTGTGATTTCATCGCGCTGCGCGCCACGGAGCACACGCCGCGCGCGTCCATGCAGGCGGTTTTCTCCCGCCGCGCCCGAAGCTGCCGCACCCGCGGCGCCACTGGCGGCCAGCACTTGCACCGCCGTGGCCTTGCACAAGGCCAACACTGCAAGGCCCGGGGCCAGCCCCAGCAGTTCGGCGCTTTCGCGCGTAATCAGCGTCGCCATCTCGCCCACCTGCGGCAAGTGCAACACCACGCGCACCAGTGGATCCCTGGGGCCTGCGCTTTCCAGGGCGGCCACCGTGCAGCGCAACAGGTTGCGCATGCTGGTGCGCGGCGCTGCCAGGCTCTGCCGGGGATTGTTCAGTTGCGCCAGCACGTCATGGCGCGCCGCCTCCAGTTGCGCCGCCGCCGCCAGCAGCCGTTTGCCAGCCAGCGTCAGATGCGCGCCACCACCGCCAGCGCCGCCCACGCAAGCGTCCACCAGTGGCTCGCCCGCCAGATTGGTCAGGGTTTGAATGGCCTGCCACGCGGCTTTGTAGCTCACGCCAGCCGTGCGCGCGGCCTGCGAGATCGAGCCGCACTGGCCCACCTGGTGCAGGATTTCCAGACGTTTGTCGGCCCGGGCATAGCCCAGCGCTTTGGCGGACAGTTTCTTGACCATGCCCTTATTGTGCGCATGCCTGCAAAGCCCCCCGGGGCGCGCGGGCGCGGGTGCTGCGCGCGCCTTGGATTTGGCCGCTTGCGTGCAGTGCGCGCGCAAGTGCTCTAGAATCGCTATGCGTTTTTTGAATAACGCAATCGCACCGACCCGCCGGTCAAGCCGCGCAGGAGATGTTTTCCTGCTTTCTTCATTTACCCTAGGAGAGAAACCGTGCTCAAGAAACTCAAACACCTGCTGCTTGCAGCAGTCGCCGCCATCGCAAGTTTTGGCGCGCACGCTGACGAAGTCAGCATCGCCGTGGCCGCCAATTTCACGGCGCCAGCCAAGGTGCTGGCCGCCATTTTCGAGAAAACCACGGGCCACCAGGCCAAACTTTCGTTTGGCGCGACCGGCGCTTTTTACACGCAGATCAAGAACGGCGCGCCGTTTGACATCTTGCTGGCCGCCGACAACGAGCGCCCCATCAAACTGGAAAACGAGGGCGCCGCCGTCGCCGGATCGCGTTTTACCTACGCCATCGGACAACTGGTGCTGTGGTCGGCCAAGCCGGGCTTTGTGGACGATCAGGGCGCCGTGCTCAAGGCTGGCGGCTTCAACAAGATCGCCATCGCCAATCCCAAGCTCGCGCCCTACGGCGCCGCCGCGGTGCAGGCCATGGAAAAACTGGGCCTGGCCAGCGCGCTGCAACCCAAACTGGTGACTGGCGAGAGCATCGGCCAGACCTACCAGTTCATCGCCAGCGGCAATGCCGAACTGGGCTTTGTGGCCCTGGCGCAAATTCAGGAAGCGGGCAAGATCAAGGGCGGATCGGCCTGGATCGTCCCTGCCAGCCTGCACGCGCCCATCATCCAGGACGCCGTCATTCTCCAGCGCGCCCAGAACAATCCCGCCGCCAAAGCCTGGATGGATTTGCTGCGCACGCCCAAGGTCAAGGAACTGATTCGCGGCTACGGTTACGCGGTCGAGTAATCTGTGTCACATTGAACAGCTTGCAAGCCAGCCGCGCCACAACGCCCCTCCATGCCCGATGCCACCAGCCTCGCCGCCGTCCAGCTCTCGATCAAACTGGCGTTTTCCGCCACGCTGATTTTGCTGCTGGCCGGAACGCCCGTGGCCTGGTGGATCGCGCGCTCTCGCTCGCGCTTGCGCATTCCCGTGCGCGCCATGGTGGCGCTGCCGCTGGTGCTGCCGCCTTCGGTGCTCGGGTTCTATCTGCTGGTTGCCATGGGGCCGCATGGCCCCATCGGGACTCTGACCCAGGCGCTGGGCATGGGCACGCTGGCCTTTTCCTTCCATGGCCTGCTCATCGGCTCCGTGATTTATTCGCTGCCTTTCGTGGTGCAGCCGCTCATCAACGCCTTTGAATCGCTGGGCGACGCGCCGCTCGAAGCCGCCGCCACCTTGCGCGCCAGCCCTCTGGACGCGTTCTGGAGCGTGGCGCTGCCGCTGTCGAGCAACGGCTATCTGACCGGCGCCGTCATGGGCTTTGCGCACACACTGGGCGAATTTGGCGTGGTGCTGATGATTGGCGGCAACATCCCGGACCAGACGCGCGTGATCTCGGTGCAAATCTACGACCACGTCGAGGCGCTCGAATACGCCCAGGCGCATCAATTGGCTGGCGGCATGCTGGCGTTCTCGTTTTGCGTGCTGCTGGTCTTGCACGCGCTGCAATCGCGCAGGGGCAGCGCCTCATGAACGAAGCTGGGGCAGCGGCATCCGTGCTGCGCATCCAGGCGTGCGTGCGGCGCCATGGCGGTTTCCAGTTGCAGGCCGACTTGTCCCTGCCTGGCCGTGGCGTCACCGCCATCTTCGGCCCATCGGGCTGCGGCAAAACCACCTTGCTGCGCGCCGTGGCCGGACTGATTCGCCCGCAGCCCGGAACCATCGTGGTGGACGGCCAGACCTGGCAGGACGACGCGCAAGGCATCTGGCTGGCCACACACCAGCGCGCGCTGGGCTATGTCTTCCAGGAAGCCAACCTGTTCGCGCACCTGACGGTACAAGGCAACCTGCATTTCGGCATGCGGCGCGTGCCCGCCAGCGCGCGCCGCGTGGCGCTGGAGCAGGCCATCGAACTGCTCGGCATTGGCGCGCTGCTGGGCCGCAAACCCGCACAGCTTTCGGGTGGCGAACGCCAGCGCGTCGCCATTGCGCGCGCGCTGGCAACCAGCCCGCGCCTGCTGCTGATGGACGAACCGCTGGCCGCGCTGGATGCGGCGCGCAAATCTGAACTGCTGCCCTACTTCGACCGCGTACAGCGCGCGCTGGAAATCCCCGTGCTCTACGTCAGCCACTCGCTGGACGAGGCGGCGCACCTGGCCGGACACATGGTGCTGATGGATGCGGGCCGAGTGCTGGCGCACGGCCCCATGACCGAAATGCTCACCCGGCTCGATCTGCCGCTGGCGCGCAGCGATCTGGCCAGCGCCATCGTCGCGGGCGAAGTCGTGGCCCTGGACGCGCAATACCAGTTGCTGCAACTGCGCTTTTCGGGCGGCATGCTGCGCGTGCCGCTGGGCGCGTCCACCGCTGGCTGGACGCCGGGCGATCAGGTGCGGCTGCGCATCCAGTCGCGCGACGTCAGCCTGGCCTTGAGTCCGCCGCAGCAAAGTTCCATCCTCAACACCGTACCCGCGCAAATCAGCGCCATGCAACCCGATGGAGCGGCACAACTGGTGGTGGCGCTGACCGCGGGCGAGGCCACCCTGCTGGCCCGCATCACCCGCCGATCGGCGCAAGACATGGCACTGGCGGTGGGCAGCGCGGTGTACGCGCAAGTCAAGGGCGTCGCCATTCTGGCCTGACAATCTGTTGTTTGTTGTCCAGAAGGGTTTATGGAGACTTCAATTGTCTGTTACCGGAACATGAACTTCGGCCACCCAGGTTCACCGACCCGGGATGGGTTGCTGTCCAGCCTGAGGGATGCCGGGGCAGAGAAGGCCAGGAGCATCCAGACCAACGGGACAGTTTTGCTGAAGGCCACGGCGCCTGAGCGGGTTATCGACTCGGCCTCGCGAGTTCTTGCGTCGAAATTTGGCTATTCGGATGTGGCCGTCATCAGGAGCCTTTCCGCTGTTCAGTCTTTTCTTGACCGTTGTCAGATTGAGGGCATCACCGACCCAACGGTTTACCGACTGGTGCTGACGTTTTTTGGCGGGGCAGTCATGGATGTCACACTGCCCTGGACGAACCAGAAAGGCGATGTCGACGTGTTGGCGGTCGAAGGCGGAATGGCGTTTTGCATCATCCGCAAACCACGCGCGAGCGCCGGAAACGCCACTCTGGAGATAGAAAAATTGAGCCAGTCGCCCGCAACGACCAGAACCGTTGCCACACTGCGCCGGTGCATTGGCCTGGCTGCCTCCGGCTTTTGAGCAGCGGCGCGCTTGCAGGGCGCTATTTTGCAAGCTGTCTGGAGTGAATACTGACTCTCAGGATGTCAGTGTTTCACTGCGGTTTCCGCGCTTCTTGCATTCGCCTGGATCGAATCGTCCGGGTGCAATAATCAATAAAACCATTTATAAATCCGGCAATTGCGCCACCAACTGAAATTTCTGAATTTGATAAAAATTCCAGCAATCGTGCCAGGAATCATTGTTATTAAAAAGACAGGTCGTATTTTATTTCTCGAAATGCCAAGGTAATCGGCTATGGCGCCTGCCGACAATACGCAAGCAAACATGATTGCCATTTTCACAAAGGATCTATTTGAAGCGCTTGGAATGTGCCTTTCAGGGGCATCATGCATCATGCTACCGAAAGCAAACCAGTACCCCATCATAAGAGGGACGTAGAATAAAAAGAAATAGATGTTCGGCATTTTTATCGACTTTCAGTGCCAGTGTGCTGCGCAAAGCCCCAATCAATACGCCACCGGCGTGGCGTCCAGCGAGCGCCACAGGTACCAGGTTGCCACGCTGCGCCAGGGCCGCCAGGCCTGCGAGACTTCGCGCGCGTCGCTGCGGCTGACCGGCTCGCCT
>JAISNB010000234.1 GCA_031276435.1 Burkholderiaceae bacterium
GCGGCGCTGACTTCGATCAGGCTGGAGCGTTTCTGGAAGTCGTAGACCGACAGCGGCGAGGAAAAGCGCGCCGTGCCGCTGGTGGGCAGTACGTGGTTGGGGCCAGCACAGTAGTCGCCCAGGCTTTCGCTGGTATAGGCGCCCAGGAAGATTGCGCCAGCGTGGCGCAGCAGGGGTTCCCACTGGTGCGGGTCGGCGCTGGCGATTTCCAGATGCTCGGGCGCGATGCGGTTGGCGATGGCGCAGGCCTGCTGCATGTCGCGCGTGTGGATGAGCGCGCCGCGCCCGGCAAGGCTGGCGGCGATGATGGCCGCGCGCGGCATGGCGAGCAACAGGCGGTTCATTTCGCGCTGTACGGCGTCCAGGTAGGCGGCGTCGGGGCTGAGCAGGATGCTTTGCGCCAGTTCGTCGTGTTCGGCCTGGCTGAACAGGTCCATGGCCACCCAGTCGGGTGGCGCGCTGCCGTCGGCCAGTATCAGGATTTCGCTCGGGCCTGCGATCATGTCGATGCCGACCCGTCCGAATACGTGTTTTTTGGCGCTGGCGACGTAGGCGTTGCCGGGGCCGGTGATTTTGTCGACCCGGTCAATGGTGGCTGTGCCGTGGGCCAGGGCGGCAATGGCTTGCGCGCCGCCAATGGCAAAGGCGCGGCTGACGCCAGCCACATGCGCGGCGGCCAGTACGAGCGGGTTTTTCTCGCCGCGCGGGGTGGGGACGACCATGACGATTTCGCCCACGCCAGCCACGTGGGCGGGGATGGCGTTCATGAGTACGCTGCTCGGGTAGGCGGCTTTGCCGCCGGGCACGTAGATGCCCACGCGATCGAGTGGTGTGACTTTCTGGCCCAGCAGGGTGCCGTCCTCGTCGCGCCAGGTGGCGGTGCCCGCGCCTTGCTGTTTTTGCCATTCGTGATAGCGGCGCACGCGCGCGGCGGCGTTTTGCAGGGCCTCGCGCTGCGCTGCGCTCAGGCCGTCGAAGGCGGCTTTGAGCGCGCTGGCAGAAAGCTCCAGATCGGCCATGGTGGCGGCTTGCACGCCATCCCAGCGCGCGGTGTATTCAAGGACCGCGGCGTCGCCGCGCGCGCGCACGTCTTCGACGATGGCGAGCACGTCGCGCTCGATTTGCGCGTCGGCCTCGGCGCTCCAGTGCAGGCGCTGGCTAAGTTGTTGTTCAAAGTCGGCGTCTTGCGTGCTCAGGCGCGGGATTGTTACGGTGGCGTCGGTGGTGGCGGCAGGCTTCATGGCGATGCGCTCCTTGTGGTGTTTTGTCAGGCAGCTTCGGTTTGCGGCAGGGCCGCGGCAAAGGCTTCGATGATGCGGCGGATGGGCACGGTTTTGAGTTTGAGGGCGGCCTGGTTGACCACGAGATGCGCGCTGATGTCGAGCACGTGTTCGGCTTCGACCAGGTTGTTGGCCTGGAGGGTTTTGCCGCTGGAGACCAGATCGACGATGGCGTCGGCCAGGCCGGTCAGCGGGGCCAGTTCCATGCTGCCGTAGAGTTTGATGAGGTCGACGTGGACGCCTTTTTCGGCAAAGAAGTTGCGCGCGATGGCGGTGTATTTGGTGGCCACCGTGATGCGCCCGCCGGGGCGCGTCGCGCTGGCGTAGTCAAAGCCGCGCGGCACGGCCACGGCCATGTGGCAGCGGGCGATGCGCAAGTCCAGCGGCTGGTACAGGCTGGCGCCGCCGTGTTCGATGAGCGTGTCCTTGCCCGCCACGCCCAGGTCGGCGCCGCCAAATTCCACGTAGGTGGGCACGTCGCTGGCGCGCACCAGCACCACGCGCACATCGGGGTGGCTGGTGGGCAGGATGAGTTTGCGTGACTGCTCGGCGTCTTCTTCCAGCACCTCGATGCCAGCGGCGGCCAGCATGGGCAGGGTTTCGTCAAAGATGCGGCCTTTGGACAGGGCCAGGGTAATCATGCGTTGCTCTCCTTGCGCGCGGTGTGGGTGGGGTGCTGCACATTTCAGGCGCTGACGCGCTCGATGTCGGCACCCAGGCCGCGCAGTTTGTCTTCCATTTGATCGTAGCCGCGATCCAGATGGTAGATGCGATCGATCAGGGTTGCGCCGTCGGCCACCAGGCCCGCGATGACCAGGGAGGCCGAGGCGCGCAAATCAGTGGCCATGACGGCGGCGCCCGAGAGGCGCGCCACGCCTTCGAGCATGGCGTTGCGCCCGTCCACGCGCGCGCGCGCGCCCAGGCGCGCCAGTTCGTTGACGTGCATGAAGCGGTTTTCAAAAATGGTTTCGGTCACCACGCTGGCGCCTTGCGCAATGCAGTTGAGCGCCATGAACTGCGCCTGCATGTCGGTGGGAAAGCCCGGGTATTCGCTGGTGCGGAAGGTTTGCGCGCGCAGCGTCTGGCCGCCCTGGCTGCGCACGCTGATGAAGTGGCCCTGCGCGTCCTGGCCATGCGCGATGGCGACGCCCGCGTCGGCCAGTTTCTCGATCACGGCCTCAAGATGGTGCGCGCCCGCGCCGCGCAGCACGGCTTGGCCGCCGGTGGCGGCCACAGCGCACAGGAAGGTGCCCGCCTCGATGCGGTCGGCCACCACGGCGTGGGTGCAGCCGCCCAGTTTTTCCACGCCCCGGATGTGGATGCGGCTGCTGCCATGGCCCGTGATTTGCGCGCCCATTTTGATGAGCATTTCGGCCAGGTCGGCTATTTCAGGCTCTTGCGCGGCGTTTTCGAGCACGGTTTCGCCCTCGGCCAGGCAGGCGGCCATGAGCAGGTTTTCGGTGCCGGTCACAGTCACCATGTCGGTGGTGATGCGCGCGCCTTGCAGGCGCCCCCGGCCCGGGGGCAGGCTGGCCTCAATGTAGCCGTGCGCCACGTCGATTTGCGCGCCCATGGCCTGCAAGCCCTTGATGTGCTGGTCCACAGGCCGCAGGCCAATGGCGCAGCCCCCCGGCAACGATACGCGCGCTGTGCCAAAGCGCGCCAGCAGCGGGCCAAGCGCCAGAATGGACGCGCGCATGGTTTTCACCAGTTCGTAGGGCGCCTCGGGCGCCAGGCCATCGGGCGCTTGCAGGCCCATGCCGCCGCGCTCGCCATGCGCTTGCACTTGCACGCCCATGTTTTCGAGCAGGCGGCGCATGGTGCGCACGTCGTGCAGGCGCGGCACGTTGTCCAGATGCACCGGCGCTTCGGTCAGCAGCGCAGCGCTCATCTCTGGCAGGGCGGCGTTTTTGGCGCCAGAGATCAAAACCTCGCCCCGCAACTGGCGTCCCCCGTGAATCAGCAGTTTGTCCATACCAGAAGTTCAAGAAAAAAATGTCCGCACGCGCGTCTCAAGCCTTGCGCTTTCCGCTCGGCGCACCCGGCGCGATCCATGCAATGGCCGCTTCAGCCGCGTGCGGCCCATTCGGCTGGCGTAAAGGTTTTCATGGACAGCGCGTGCACCTCGTCGCTGGCCATGCGCGCGCCCAGCGCGCCGTAGACCCGCTGGTGCCGGGCAATGGCGCGCTGGCCCTCGAAGGCCGCTGAAACGATGGTGGCAAACCAGTGTCGCCCGTCGCCTTGCACCTCAAGGTGTTCACACGGCAGGCCTTCGGCAATGATTTGCTGGAGTTGATCGGCAGTCATGGTTCGCAAAAAAACAAGCAAGGCATGCATTAAACCGCAAGCGCCAGCGCGCGCCCTGGCAGCGGCCAGCCATCAGCCGCGCAATTTGTAGCCAATGCGCAGCAAATGCACGGCAAGCGCCGATGCCGCCAGCAAACTGCCCGCGGCCACACCCAGGCAAAGCCAGGGCGAGACATCGCTCACGCCAAAAAAACCAAAGCGGAAGCCGTCGATCATGTAGAAAAACGGATTGAGGTGGCTCAACGCGCGCCAGACGCCGGGCAAAGAATCGATGGAGTAGAACACGCCCGCCAGAAACGTCATGGGCATGACAATGAAGTTCTGGAACACCGCCATCTGGTCGAACTTGTCGGCCCACAGCCCGGCCAGCAAACCCAGCACGCCCATCAAGGCCGCGCCAAGCACGGCGAACACCGCAATCCACAGCGGCGACGCCACTTGCGGCGGCGCATACAGCAGCGTGACCACGTACACGCCCAGCCCCACCAGCAATCCGCGCGCCACGGCCGCGCCCACGTAGGCGACAAACCAGTGCCAGGCCGACAGCGGCGTCAGCAACTGGAACACCAGATTGCCCATGATCTTGCTTTGCACCAGACTGGACGCGCTGTTGGCAAAAGCGTTTTGCAACACGCTCATCATCACCAGACCCGGCGCCAGAAACGCGACATAGCTCACGCCCGGATAAACCTGCACGCGCCCGGAGAGCACGTGACCAAAAATCATGAGGTAAAGCACCGCGGTAAGCACGGGCGCGGCAACGGTCTGCGAAGCCACGCGCCAAAAACGCAGCACCTCTTTGTAGAGCAGCATCTTCCAGCCGTCGCTGGCCGCTGGCATGGCGCGCGGGGCCGCGCCTGGCCCGGGTGCAATCGGCGGAACATCGCTCATGACGCCGCCACCACCGGCGCCGACACTTTCGCCGTGGCGGGCGCGTCCGAAAGCGCGCCGCTGCCACCGCCATGCATGAGCGCGATGAACACATCCTCCAGATCGGCTTTGCGAATCTCGATGTCTTCTACCGACACCCCCGCCTGGCGCAAAGCGGCCAGGTGCTGCTCGATCTCTGCCGGGTTCTGGGCGGGCAATTGCACAATGCGGCCTGTCACGCGCGCCTTGTCCGCCAAAGGCGCGGGCAAAGCGCCATCGGTCTTGAAATACAGCACGTTGGACGTGGCGCTGGCCAGCAAGGCGCTGGTGCGCTCCAGCGCAATCACGCGGCCCTGCTTGAGCATGGCAATGCGCTGGCACAGGGCCTCGGCCTCTTCCAGATAATGCGTGGTCAGCAGCACGGTGTGGCCCTCGCGGTTGAGCCGGGCGACAAACTGCCACAGCGTCTGGCGCAACTGCACATCCACGCCAGCGGTTGGCTCGTCGAGCACAATCACCGGCGGCTTGTGCACCAGTGCCTGCGCCACCAGCACGCGCCGCTTCATGCCGCCCGAGAGCTGCCGCATGTTGGCATCGGCCTTGCCGTCCAGACCCAGGCCAGCCAGCAGTGCATCGATCCAGTCGTCGTTGTGACGCAACCCGAAATAGCCCGACTGAAAGCGCAGCGCCTCGCGCACCGTAAAAAAGGGATCGAACACCAGTTCCTGCGGCACCACGCCCAAATGCCTGCGCGCCTGCGCGTAATCGGCCTGCACGTCGAACCCGTGCACATGGGCGCGCCCTGCACTCGGGCGCGTCAGCCCCGCCAGAATCGAAATCAAAGTGGTCTTGCCCGCGCCGTTAGGCCCCAGAAGGCCAAAGAACTCGCCCTCCTGAACCTCGAAATCCACATTGTCCAGCGCCTTGACGGCGGCTCCGGTTCTTGTGCCCGGATAGGTTTTGGTCAGCGTTTGAAAGGAAATGGCTGCGGACATGGCAAGCGGGCCATTTTACCGGGCGGCGC
>JAISNB010000018.1 GCA_031276435.1 Burkholderiaceae bacterium
ATGATGGTGGGCATGCCCGACTACGGCACCTACGTGGCGCACATGCAAAAAAACCACCCCGGCCAACCCTTCATGGACTACGAAACCTTCTGCAAGGAACGCATCAACGCGCGCTATGGTGACGGCGGCAAAAACGGCCCCATGCGCTGCTGCTGATCGACGCGCAAGGACGGAGAGAGAAAGGCATTCATCAATGCCCTTGTCCTTGGGCAAGCGGCGCATCCATCCATTACCCTCGCCCCCTGTATAAACCGGAGACATAGGTAACACTTTTCCTTTTGGATAACGAACGGGGAAAGAGATGCCTTGGAAGGAAATCAGCATGTCTGGGAAAAGAGCGGAATTTGTACTGTTGGCAAACAAGGAAGACAGCAACATGAGCGCCCTGTGCAAACGGTTCGAAATCAGCCGCAAGGCAGGTTATGAATGGCTCAAGTGGCACGTGTGCGCAATGTCTGCACCTAGCTGGCGGCCAGCGAAGCGACTATGCCTTGGCAACGCTTGAGCAGAACATCCCAACAGCCTGTACTCGCGCTACACCGTGACGCTGGCAGCCTGCAAGGACGAGCCGCGCACGGTGCAGGCGGCGCCAGAGAGAGCGCGCCGTCTTCGCCCGATATGCTCTGCCGCAGCGCATCCATACCGACACCGGCCAGCCTTGGGGCACATGCGGTCAGGAGGGTATCAGCGACTTGGCCGTCGGTTGATCCGGCTGGGCATTTGCTTGTCGCACAGCAGGCCCCTGCATCCTGCAGTCCCATGACAAGGACGAACGCTTCCATCGCAGCTTCAAGGCCGAAGTGCTGGCGCAAGCACAGGACGAATTCGGCCGCTGGCGCAAGGCCTATAACCGTGGGCGTCCGCATGACTCTTTGACAGCATCATATGTCCTTTAACCTGTTACCCATGTATTCGGTCTGTATGAGGGGTATTAACTCCTTGTGCCATACGGCACTTCAAAGCCACCGCATGGATGGATTTCCGCGTCGCGTCGCTCCTCACAGTGACGACAAGGTGAGCCGTGGTCGCAATGACGCGGGGGAAGGTTTCAGGCACGCTTATTAGTTAAGTGGCGCCTGCCTTGGCTGATTGCCGCTGGAAGGTTTGGAGTGCCTAATCATCCTTCGACAGCGTTTGAAGCCTGAATTTTTTGCCATTTTTGCTGGTATATGAACCAGACGCTATCGCGCCCTCATTCATCGTGAACATGTATTTTCCATTCTTTTTGCCTTTGTATATCTCATCGTATGTCCAGTCAGCGCCATTCTTGGTGCTCAGGGAGAGAGTTATGAACTCGGTCTTTCCTTTGTACAGTACGACACCTTTTGTTCCGCTGCCGCTCAAAGCCACGAAAACTTCAAAATTATTTTTCAATCCGGAGGAGCCAAGAGCAGAAAAACCACCCGAGTACCCATCGCTGCAGTCGTGTTCAAAAATGGCCATTGTCATCCCGTCATTATAACCCAGATTGCAGCCTTCTTTTATTTTCTTCATTCTGTTGTTCACCACTTTGTATGTCGTGTGCATCTCCATGGCGCCATGATTGACGGCATGTCCGGAAGTTTGCCAGATTGTTTTTGTTTTACTGTCAAACTCCAGATCGGCTCCTTCAAATGTGCTTGCAAAAAATCCATTTTTATTCTTGTCGTATAAGAAATATTTTCTCTCCTCCCTGCCCTGGCGATCATGGGTGGAAAATAGTGAAAAATCCTCGTGCCCGTCAAAATTATAATCCCCGATCTTCAGGCAACTGCCGTTGCAATGCTCCGGATTTATATGGAAGATGTATTCCCCGTCTTTTTTGGCGAGGAATTGCTGATTGTCCTGATGCGAATTGGATGGTTTTGCAAAAATCAAAACCTTCTCATGGTTGACGGAACTGTGATCCAGCCCTATGAAATGTCCCTTTGTCTCCCGAAGCTCGTTGATGGTCAGCCACTCCATCGGCCCTGCATAGGTGAATGCCTTGTCTTTTGCCGCGTCGTATGTGTATTCAACCGCACTGTACTCAAAGTCGCATACGACCCCCAGGAAGATTTTGTCTTTCGCGTTGTCAAGAACTTCCGTGAAAAGAAAATTCGCGGTGCAGTCGCCCCAGTCGGTACTGATTTCCTGAAATGGTTGCTTGTTCTTGCGTATCTCTATTTTTAATCCGCCGGATTTTTGTGGTGTGGACTGGATGGAAAATTCGCCGACGACGATTGCATTGCCCGCGCTTGCAAGCGGCGCTCCCATGCACAATGCCGCGAAAATGATGATTCCAGAGATTTTGTTGCCTGTTTTTCGTTTCATGATGGAAAGCCTGTGCATGTGTTGACTCGATGTGTTTGATTGAATGCGGCGCGTCAGTCAGGCCGGGCCTGGTTTTGCGGGGTTGGCGTCGGCAAGCTGGCGCAGCAGTTCCAAGAAAACGGGTTTTTGCACGCCAAGCGGCTCGAAGAAGGCTTTGTCGATGGCCTCGACGACGGGCAGCGCGGTTTTGACGGCCTCGCTGCCCTTCGCTGTGAGCGACAGCGCGTATGAGCGCGTGTCGTTTGGGTTGTCCTGACGCAAGATGTGGCCGCTTTTGAGCAGCGTTTTGACGATTTGCGAGACGCTCATTTCGTCCATGTTCGCCAGGGCAGCGGCGCGCGCTTGCGAGATGTGCGCGTCGTGCTGGCTGAGGTAGGCAATGGTTGTCATCAGGACAAATTGCGGGTGGGTGATGTCAAGCCGTCGCAATTCGCGCTTGATTTTCGTGTGCCATGTGTTGTAGGCCTTGATGAAAACCAGTCCGATTGAGGCATCGGCATCGTTTTTGAATTGCGACGGGAATTGCATTACGCCTCCAGCAGTTTTTTCAGCCTGAGCAGGGTCATGGGGAAGTCGGCGAAAATGCCGCAGACAAATCCCAGGTCGCTTTCGGTGAGCGCCGCTTTTTCCAGTTTGACGCTGTGCGAAATCCAGCTTTTGCCGTCTTCGGTCAGGAAACGGTGGCTGAAAACGAGGGTGCCAAAGGGCAGTTCGTAGCGTTCGTCATAGGCTTGGCCCGCGATGGCCTGGACGATTGTGAAGCCCATTTCTGGCTTGCCTTGCAGCTTGAGTTTGCCCTTGCTGCCTGTCTGGATGGCGCCATCGATCGTGAATTTTTCCAGATCGTCCTCCCACAGCGCGCGCTTGGCCTCGGTGGTCCAGAAGTCGAAGACCCGGGGTTTCGCCGCCGCGCTGATGTCTGTTTTGCATTGCAATTGCATGGTGTGCTCCTGTTGGCCAGTTGATAAGTTCACTTACTATAAGTCTATTTATGGTCAGTGTCAATATCATCTGGCGGCAGGCTGTGCTTCAGGCGCGTGCGGGTGGCGCGCGCCGCCACAGCCAGCCAAGGGGCAGGGACAGGGGCCATCGCACGCACTCAAGTTCACTCAAGGCTGGCTTCTGCCACGGCGAGCGCGGTCATGTTGACCAGGCGGCGCACGGTGGCTTGCGGTGTGAGGATGTGCGCAGGCGCGGCGGTGCCCAGCAGGATGGGGCCGACGGTGACGCCATGGCCTGCGGTCATTTTGAGGACGTTGAACAGGATGTTGGCGGCGTCCAGGCCGGGGCAGATGAGCAGGTTGGCCTCGCCGGTGAGGGTGGATTGGGTGACGGTGCTGGCACGCAGTTTGGCCGACAGGGCGGCGTCGCCGTGCATTTCGCCATCGCATTCGATGTCGGGCGCGAGTTGGCGAAACAGATCGCGCGCGCGCCGCATTTTGAGGGCCGATGCGCGCGTTGAGGTGCCAAAGTTGGAGTGTGAGAGGAAGGCCACTTTGGGCGGCAGGCCGAAGTTGCGCACTTCGTGCGCGGCCATCAGCGCGATGCGCGCGAGCAGTTCGGCGTCGGGGTTTTCGTTGACGTAGGTATCGGCCACGAACAGGGTGCGGTCGCTGAGGGTGACGGCGTTGAGCGCGGCCAAGGCGGGCGCGCCGGATTTCTGGCCGATGATGGTGCGGATGTGTTCCAGGTGCGCGTCGTAGCGGCCCACCGTGCCGCACAGCAGGGCGTCGGCGTCGCCCTGGCGCACCATGAGCGCGCCGATGGTGGTGTTGGAGCGGCGCAGCGCGCCTTCGGCGCTTTCGGGCGGGACGCCATTGCGAGCCATGATTTGCTGGTAACGCTCGCAATAGGGGCGCAGGCGCGGGTCGCTCTCGGGGTTGAGGTTTTCGGCGTCCTTGCCCAGGCGCATGCGCAGGCCGGCGCCGCGGATGCGCGCCTCGATGACGGCGGGGCGGCCTACCAGAACGGGGATGGCAAGGCCGTCGTCAATGGCGATCTGGGCGGCGCGCAGCACGCGCTCGTTTTCGCCTTCGGCGTAGGCCACGCGCTTATGGCCGCTGGCGTGGCGCGCGGCCTGGAATACCGGGCGCATGACCATGCCCGTCTGGTAGATGAAGCGTTCCAGCGATTGCCGGTAGGCCCGCATGTCGGCAATGGGGCGCGTGGCGACGCCGGATTGGGCAGCCGCTTGCGCCACGGCGGGCGCGATGCGCAGGATCAGGCGCGGATCGAAGGGGGTGGGGATCAGCGATTCGGCTCCAAAGGCCAGGTCCTTGCCCGCGTAGGCGTCGGCCACTTCGGCGCTGGTTTCGGCTTTTGCCAGCGCGGCGATTTCGCGCACGCAGGCCAGCTTCATGGCTTCGGTGATCTTGGTGGCCCCGCAGTCGAGCGCGCCGCGAAAGATGTACGGAAAGCACAGCACGTTGTTGACCTGGTTGGGGTAGTCCGAGCGCCCGGTGGCAATGATGCAGTCGCCTCGCGCGGCTTTGGCAATCTCGGGGCGGATTTCAGGCTCGGGGTTGGCCAGCGCCAGGATGATGGGCTGGCGGCCCATGGACTGGACCATGGGCGCGGTGAGCACGCCTGGCGCCGAGCAGCCAAGGAATACGTCGGCGCCCTTGACCACATCGGCCAGCGTGCGCAGCCCGGTGTCGGGTTGCGCGTAGCGGGCCTTGGATGCGTCCAGCGCGCCCGCGCGGCCCGCGTGGATCAGGCCCCTGGAGTCGCAGACAAAAACGTTTTCGCGCCGCACGCCCAGGGCCACCATGACGTCCAGGCAGGCGATGGCCGCTGCCCCCGCGCCGCTGACGGCGAGCTTGACCTGATCGATGCGCTTGCCCACCAGTTCCAGCCCGTTGAGCAGCGCCGCCGACGAGATGATGGCCGTGCCGTGCTGGTCGTCGTGGAACACGGGGATGTTCATGCGCTCGCTGAGCCGCTTTTCGATGTAGAAGCACTCGGGCGCCTTGATGTCCTCAAGGTTGACGCCACCGAGCGTGGGTTCCAGCGCGGCGATGATTTCCACCAGTTTGTCGGGGTCTTTCTCGTCGATCTCGATGTCGAACACATCGATGCCCGAGAACTTCTTGAACAGCACGCCCTTGCCTTCCATGACCGGCTTGCCCGCCAGCGGCCCGATGTCGCCCAGCCCCAGCACCGCCGTGCCGTTGGTGACCACGCCCACCAGATTGCCGCGCGCGGTGTATTCGGTGGCCTTGGACGGATCGGCCTGGATGTCCAGGCAGGGGTAGGCCACGCCGGGTGAATAGGCCAGCGACAAATCGCGCTGGTTGGACAGGGGCTTGGTGGGGGTGACGGCTATTTTTCCGCGCGTGGGTTCGCGGTGGTATTCGCGCGCGGCCTCGCGCAAGGCCAGTTCGGCGGGGGACAAAGCCTGGGGGTTCTTCATCATTTTTGGGTGTCTGCGATCAATGCGTAACTGTGGGAGCGTAACGCAAAAAACAGGGTTTCCCCGCATATGGCGCGGCATCTTTTGCGTGAATCGGAAATTGCCGCCGGGCCGGGCCAAGGGCGCGGCGGCTCCGGGCGGGCGCGCGGATCAGGGCAAGAGGAGCAGTCCCGCGCGCGCCCGGGGGGGCTACAGATTGGCGGCGGCGCGCAGCAGCGCGGCCTTGTCGGTTCTTTCCCAACTGAATTCGGGTTCTTCGCGGCCAAAGTGGCCGTAGGCGGCGGTTTTGCTGTAGATGGGGCGCTGCAAATCCAGCATTTCGATGATGCCCTTGGGCCGCAAATCAAAGTGCTCGCGCACCAGTCTGGCGATTTCGCTGTCGGCAATCTTGCCCGTGCCTTCGGTGTAGACGGTCACATTCATGGGGTGCGCCACGCCGATGGCGTAGGCCACCTGGATCTGGCACTGGCGCGCCAGGCCAGCGGCCACGATGTTCTTGGCCACGTAGCGGCAGGCGTAGGCGGCGCTGCGGTCGACCTTGGTGGGGTCTTTGCCGCTGAAGGCGCCGCCGCCGTGCGGGCAAGCGCCGCCGTAGGTGTCTACGATGATTTTGCGGCCCGTCAGGCCGCAGTCGCCTTGCGGGCCGCCCACCACGAAGCGCCCGGTGGGGTTGATCAGGTAGCGGGTGTTTTGCAGCCACTGCTTGGGCAGCACGGGTTTGATGATTTCCTCGATAACCGCTTCGATGAAGCTGGGCTTCATTTTGGTGGCCGATTCGCTCTGGTCGGGACTGTGCTGCGTAGACAGCACCACCGTGTCGATGCTGTGCGGCTTGCCGTCCACATAACGCAGCGTGACCTGGCTTTTGGCGTCGGGCCGCAAAAAAGGCAGGCGGCCCGCCTTGCGCAACTGGGCCTGGCGCTCGACCAGCCGGTGCGCGTAGTAAATGGGCGCAGGCATGAGTTCGGGCGTTTCGTCGCAGGCGTAACCAAACATCAGGCCCTGGTCGCCAGCGCCGGTGTTGAGGTGGTCATCGCTTGCGTGATTTACGCCCTGCGCGATGTCGTTGCTCTGTTTGTCATAGCAAAGCATGACCGCGCAGCCTTTGTAGTCGATGCCGTACTCGGTGTTGTCGTAGCCGATGCGGCGGATGGTATCGCGCGCCACCTGGATGTAATCCACATTGGCGTTGGCGCTGATCTCGCCAGCCAACACCACCAGGCCGGTGTTGGTCAGCGTCTCGGCGGCCACGCGCGCGCGCGCATCTTGCGCGAGCAGCGCGTCCAGAATGGCATCGGAAATCTGGTCGGCAACCTTGTCCGGGTGGCCCTCGGAAACCGATTCGGAAGTGAAGAGAAAGCTGTTCGCCAGGTCCATTGACTAAACTCCTTGGGTTGAAAGTTGACTTGCGTCGCCACAATCAGAAGGAGCGTTGGCGAACGCTTTAGCAGAATTTGTCAGTCGCCCTGCAAGTTGCTCGGTTAACTCGGCGACGCGCAGATTCTACCCAAACGCACGCACGCACGGACATGCTCACTTTGTTTCGACTGTTGTCTTTTTGCCCGCTGGCGCTGCTGCACGGCATGGGCGCAGCCATGGGCTGGGCGAGCTGGCTGCTCTCGCCCACGTACCGGCGGCACTTTGCCCACAACGCGGCGCTGGCCGGCTACTCGTTTGCGCAGGTGCGCCCGGCGGTGGCGCACGCCGGACGCATGGTGCTGGAGATGCCGCGCCTGTGGTTTGGCGCGCCGGTGGCAACGCACTGGCAGGGCGACAACGTGGTGGACGCGGCCTACGCGGCGCGCAAGGGCATCGTCTTTCTGACGCCGCATTTGGGTTGTTTCGAGATCACGGCGCAAAGCGTGGCGGCGCGCTATGCGGGCGCATACGGGCCGATCACCGTCATGTTCCGCGCCGCGCGCCAGCGCGCGCTGGCGCGCGTGGTGGCCGTGGCGCGCCAGCGCGAGGGGCTGAACACCGTGCCCACCTCGCTGGCGGGCGTGCGCCAGATGATCAAGGCCCTGCGCGCGGGCCGCGCCGTGGGCCTGCTGCCCGACCAGGTGCCGCCTGAAGGCATGGGCCAGTGGGTGCCTTTTTTCGGCCAGAGCGCCTACACCATGACGCTGGCCGCGCGGCTGCTGCTGCAAACCGGCGCCACGCCGGTGGTGGTGTGGGGCGAGCGTTTGCCGCGCGGACGGGGCTTTTGCCTGCACTTTGCGGCGCTGTCCGAACCGCTGGCGGACAACTTGGAAGGTGCGGTGCTGCAAATCAACCGCGAAATGGAGCGCCTCATCCGGCAATGTCCGCAGCAATACCTGTGGGGCTACGGGCGCTACAAGAAACCCCGCGCGGAGCTGTAACAAAAAATGCCCAGTCGCTTTGCCCTCTGGCTGATGCGCGCACTGGCGCCACTGCCGCTGCCGCTGCTGCGCTCGTTGGGCGCGCTCATGGGGCACGTGCTGTTCGTACTGGCGCGCGCGCGTCGGCGCATTGCGCTGACCAACTTGCAACTGTGCTTTCCGCAATGGAGCCAGGCGCAGCGCAAAAACCTGGCGCGGCGCAACTTCGTCTGTTTTGCGCAAACGTTTCTGGACCGCGCGTGGATCTGGCACGGCAAACCGGAAGTGGTGCGCCAGCGCCTGCGCATCACCGGCCAGATCGAAGACTTGACGCGCCCCGGCGCCGTGGTCATGTTTGCGCCGCACTTTTACGGCATGGATGCGGGCGGCAGCGCCGTCATGCAGCAAATCGACCGGCCAGCCTGCACGATCTACGCCACGCAACCCAACCCGGTATTCGACGCCTGGATGCGCGCGGGCCGCAGGCGCTTCGGCCAGGCCACGCTGCTGGCGCGCACCGAAGGCGTCAAACCCATCGTGCGCGCGCTGCGCGAAGGCAAGATGCTATACCTGCTGCCGGACATGGACCTGGGGCCGCAGGAATCGGTCTTTGTGCCATTCTTTGGCGTGCCCACGGCCACCGTGCCATCGCTGTCGCGCTTTGCCAAACTGGGACAGGCGCGCGTGGTGCCGGTGGTCACGCGCATGGTGCCACAAGGCTACCAGGTGCAGGTGCACCCGGCCTGGCAGGATTTCCCGACCAGCGACCCGGCCGCCGACGCCGCGCGCATGAACCAGCAATTGCAGGACTGGATCAACGCCATGCCCGAACAGTACTACTGGGTGCACAAGCGCTTCAAAACGCGCCCGCCGGGCCAGCCCGCGGTGTATTGACCCGCCTTGCCTGCGCCGCGCTTTGGGAATCCTCAAACGAAACTGGCTTTTGTCAAAAGGTCCATTGTTTTTTGGCGGCTGCCTTGCCTAGGAAGCGCGCGGAGCGCATGTACACAAACCCTTGTCATTGCTAGGAGCGAAGCAACGCGGCAATCCATGCGCCTACGTTGCGCGCACAAAAATCTCCGTCATTGCAAGGGCCGTAGGCCCGTGGCAATCCATACATTCTTTCCACAACGCAACCGACATGCGCACTTTGCGCGGCAAAACAACCCTCTCTCACTCCTGCCTGGCACTTTTGTTCCATA
>JAISNB010000028.1 GCA_031276435.1 Burkholderiaceae bacterium
TCGCCGCCATGAACAGCCAGAAAGGCAGCAACCGCTATGGCCCCAATCCAAAAGAAAAGCCGGTTGATGATGCACCGGCCCGGCAGGCTGGCGCGCATTGATGGTCAAAGAGCATTTCATCATGGGCCACTTCATGGACGCCATCGTGCACCACTACGCCGACTACAGGGGCCGGGCAACCCGGCGTGAATTCTGTTTTTTCATATTGTTTTATTTTGCAATCTACATCGTGATAATCATGATGGATATTTTTGTTCTGACTGGCCTCGGGGAAACGGATGGCGGCCACTCCGGCATCACCTTGGCAAAGATATACTGGTGGGCAACCCTTTTGCCAGCAACCGCCATTTCGGCCCGGAGATTGCACGACATGGGCCAAAGCGGCTGGATGCAACTCGCATACATGATTCCGCTGCTTGGTTTGACAAGCCCCGCACAATTTGACAAAGGCGTCGGGCATCTGGACTCCTTTCTGCTTGTTCTTCTTGCTTTGTTTTTTGCTTGCATGCTTGGGGCCACCGTTCTTGTCATGCTCGCCGTCACAGACAGCCAGAAAGGCAGCAACCGCTACGGACCCAATCCCAAGGAAAGCGGTGAGGTCGCTTGACCTGCGCAGCCCGGCGCGCACAAAACAGGAGTACTTCATGAAAATCATAAGATATTATACGGACGCCATTTTTTACCATTACACCGACTTCAAGGGTCGGGCCAGCCGGAGCGAATTCTGGTTTTTCATGTTGATTGACGCCCTGTTATTCGCTACAACATTAATTATGGATACTCTTGTTCTGGATATCCCGTGGGTAACAGATGACCCCATGATCCTCGATTACTTTACCCTCACGTTGTCCAATGTGCATTGGTGGGCAACCCTTTTGCCTTCAACCGCCATTTTAACCCGAAGATTGCACGACGTAGGCCAAAGCGGCTGGCTGCAACTTTTATTCATCATCCCATGGGTTGGGGCATTGATCATTGATTTTGTAGACGAAGACAATACTATTCTTGTTGTTGTTTTTTTGCTTGCTGCCATTCTTGGGTCCATCGTCCTTACCGTGCTCAACGTCATTGACAGCCAGAAAGGCAGCAACCGCTACGGCCCCAATCCCAAAGAAAAGCCGGTTGATGATGCACCAGCCCGGCCACCAGCAGGCGCGGCGCAATGAAAATCCAGCAGCCAACAGAAAATTGACACGGAAAAGACCCGGCCATGAATGATGCGAGCGGCAACCATTTGAGTTTGGGCGTGCGTGGGCGCGCCGTGTGGGGCGCTTTGAACGCGCGCGAGCGCCTGGGCGTGGCGCTGGCCGCTGGCGTGGTGGCGCTGGCGCTGCTGTGGCTGGTGGCGCTGGCGCCCGCGCTCAAGACCTTGCGGCAGGCCGACACGCAGCGCGAGCGCCTTGACACGCAGTTGCAAGGCATGCAGCGCCTGAAGGCGCAGGCCGACGCGCTCAAGGCGCAACCCCGGCTGGGTCTTGACGACGCGCTCGGGGCGCTGGAGCAGTCGGTGCAGCAGCGCCTTGGCAGCGCGGGCAGGCTCAGCGTGGTGGGCAACCGCGCCACTGTGAGCTTGACGCGCGCCAGCGCCACCGATCTGGCCGCGTGGCTGCAAGAGGCCCGCGTCAACGTGCGCGCCGTGCCTGTAGAGGCACGCCTGACGCGCGCGGGCGCGCCTGACGCGCCCGAGTGGAGCGGCACGCTTTCGCTGGCCTTGCCCGCCGCTGCCGAATGATGCCGCCACCGCGCCTTGTTGCTTGCGCTGGCGCGCCGCGCCGCCCGCCGGTGTGCCTGCCATGATGCGCCGCCACCGTCCATGGTTTGGGCGTGCCAGAGCCACCTCCGCGCCCGCCGCAGCACGCGCGCCCTGGCGCTGGGCCGTGGCGGGCGTGGCGCTGGGTTTGGCACTGGTTCTGGTGCTGTACGCGCCCGCGCGCTGGCTGGGCGACGGCCTGGCCCGTGTGACGGCGGGCCGCCTGCAATTGGCCGACGCGCAGGGCACGCTTTGGCGCGGATCGGCCTGGCTGCTGCTGACCGGCGGGCGCGGCAGTCAGGACGCCGCCGCCCTGCCCAGCCGGGTGCATTGGCGCTTGCGTTTGAGCGGGCTGGCGCTGGCCGCCCAGATACGCGCCGATTGCTGCACCCGCGGCGCGCAAGGCTTGACGCTGCTGGCGCGCCCGCGCTGGGGCGGTTTGCGCGTGGCGCTGGCCGATGGCCAAATCCTCTTGCCCGCCAGCATTTTGAGCGGGCTGGGCACGCCGCTCAATACGCTGGCGCCGCGCGGCCAACTGGCGCTGGCAACGCAGGGGCTTTCAGTAGAATGGTCGGCGCATCGGCTGGCGCTGCACGGGCGCGCTGATTTCACCGCGCGCCATGTGGCATCGCGCCTGTCCACTCTGGAGCCTCTGGGTTCTTATCGCATGACTTTGATTGGCGGAGACGCGCCATCGCTGCAACTGTCTACGCTGGAAGGCGTTTTGCAGCTTTCCGGCACAGGGCAATGGGTGGGCGCGCGCCTGCGTTTCACGGGCGAGGCCATGGCCGCGCCGGGCATGCAGGTGCAACTGGCCAATTTGCTCAATTTGCTGGGCCGCCGCCGGGGCAATGGGGCCGTTCTCTCGTTCGGCTGAGAGAGGAAATATCTGGTGTGAGGCCGCCGTTTACGCTATCGAGAAAGAGTCCATGAAAAGACATTCAACCCATCGCGCCGCTGCGGCGTGCAGGGCAGCGGCGGCAGCGGTTGCCGCTGGCGTTTTGTGGGCCGCGTTCAGCACCGCCGCTTGCGCCCAGGATGGCGGCGGCGCGCCCGGGCCGGTGACGCTGGATTTTGCCGATGCCGACATTGCCGCCGTGGCCCGCACCATGGCAACGCTGACCGGGCGCAACGTGGTGGTGGATCCGCGCGTCAAGGGCCTGATCTCGCTGTCTTCTGTGGCGCCGGTAACGCCCGCGCAGGCCATGCAGATGTTCGCGGCGCAATTGCGCACGCAAGGGTTTGCGCTGGTGGAAAAAGACGGCATCGCGCTGGTACTGCCCGAGGCCGAGGCCAAGCTGCAAAGCGCCAGCGTATCGGCTGGCCCGGTGCGCGCGCGGGGGGGGCAGATCGTGACGCAGATTTTCCGCCTCACGCACGAGAGCGCTGTCGATCTGGTGCCCGTGCTGCGGCCCTTGATCAGCCCCAACAACACCATCAATGTCAACGCCAGCACCAACGCGCTGGTGATTACCGATTACGCCGACAACCTGCAACGCATTGCGCGCATTGTGGCCGCGCTCGATGTGTCAGAGGCCACGGGCATCGAGGTGGTGCCACTCAAGCACGCGCTGGCCTCTGATCTGGCACCCCTGGTGGCGCGGCTGACCGAATCGGGCGGCAGCGGCGGCGCAGCGGGCAACGTCAACGTGCCCGCAGCAGGCGGCGGCGCGGCGGGCGCAGTGCACGCCAGCGCGGCCCTGGGCAACAGCGGCGGCTACAAGACCGCCATCATTGCCGAGCCGCGCAGCAACGCCATCATCTTGCGCGCGGCCAATCCGGCGCGGCTGGCGCTGGCCAAGTCGCTGATCGGGCAGCTTGACCAGCCACCGGCCACGCGCGCCGATGGCTCCAGCGGCAACCTGCACGTGGTTTACCTGAAGAATGCCGATGCCGTCAAACTGGCCGTTACGCTGCGCGCCGCGCTGGCCGCTCTGCCCGGCATCAGCAGCACTGGCGCGCAAGGCAGCACAGGCGGCAGCGCCGCCACCAGCGGCTATGCGGCCAATACCGCCGCTGGCGCGCCGCCATCGGGCGGGGCCAGCGCCGGGTTGAACACCGGCCCTTCCATCAACGCGGCGGCCAACAACCAGCCTTCGACAGGCGGGCCAATCCAGGCCGACCCGGCCACCAATTCGCTCATCATCAGCGCGCCCGATCCTGTGTACCGCGAGCTGCGCGCCGTGATCGACAAACTCGACCAGCGGCGCGCGCAGGTGTTTGTGGAAAGCCTGATTGCCGAAGTGCGCGCCGACAAGGTGGCCGACTTTGGCGTGCAGTGGCAGGCCTTTGGCCGCAACAGCAACGGCGCGGGCGCCATTGGCACCAACTACGCCACATCGCGCGGCCCCAATGGCGGCAACAGCACCAACATTGTTGACTTTGCGGCGCAGTTCTTCAATTACGGCGCGGACAACTGGACGCCCTCTGTGGTGCCCAATACGGGCATGAACCTCATCCTGGGCACACAGGCGCTGGGCGTGCTGGCCAACTTCATCCAGAGCACGGGCATGGGCAATGTGCTGTCCACGCCCACGCTGCTCACGCTGGACAACGAAGAGGCCAAGATCATCGTCGGCCAGAACGTGCCCTTTGTCACGGGCAGCTACGCCAACACGGGCGCCAGCAGCACCAGTGTCAACCCGTTCCAGACCTACGAGCGCCAGGACGTGGGCCTGACCTTGCGCGTGCGTCCGCAAATCAGCGAAGACGGCACCATCAAGCTCGTGCTCTACCAGGAGGTCTCCAGCGTGGTCTCCAGCACGGCCAGCAGCAGCAGCGGCCCCACCACCAGCAAACGCGCCATCGAATCGAGCGTACTGGTCAACGACGGTGCCATCGTGGTGCTTGGCGGCCTGCTGGAAGACCAATTCACCAGCACCGAAGACAAAGTGCCCGGCCTGGGCGATGTGCCACTGATTGGCAACCTGTTCAAAAGCCGCAACCGCAGCTACGTCAAAACCAATCTGATGGTATTCCTGCGCCCGGTCATCGTGCGCGACGCCGCCAGCGCCGAGAACTTCTCGCTCGACCGCTACGACCTGATGCGCGCCACCCAGCAAGGCAGCCAGCCCGACGCCAGCGCCGTGCTGCAAATCAACCGCGCCCCCGTGCTGCCCGCGGCAACGCCCGTGCAGCAGCAGCCTTCTGGCTGGGTGCGGCCCGCCGCGCCCGGGCCGCTCATTGAAATGCCCGCTACGGGCGAGGCCAACTACGAAGGCGGCTAAAACAAAGCCACCCCACCGCCCGTCCGCCATGCCGCGCTACCCCCTGCCCTACGCCTTCGCGCGCTCTGCCGGCTTGCTGCTGCAAGACGACGGCGCGGGCGCACTGACGCTCTGGCACAACGGCCAGCCCGACAGCGCGGCGCTGGGCGAAGTCATGCGCCGCTACGGCGCCAGCGGTGCGCCGCTGGCCTTGCAGCAAATCGACGCGGGCCTGCTGCTGCAACGCATATCGCAAGCCTATTCGGCCAGCGAATCGAGCGCCGCCGCCGTGGTCAGCGAAGTGCAGTCCGATGCCGACCTCTCGCGCATCATGCAAGAGCTGCCCGCCGTGGAAGACCTGCTGGAAAGCAGCGACGACGCGCCCATCATCCGCATGCTCAACGCGCTGCTCACGCAAGCCGCGCGCGACGGCGCCAGCGACATCCACATCGAACCCTACGAGCGCCACTCCAGCGTGCGCTTTCGCGTCGACGGCGCGCTGCGCGAAGTGGTGCAACCCAACCGCGCGCTGCACGCGGCCCTCATCAGCCGCCTGAAAATCATGGCGCAACTGGACATCGCCGAAAAACGCCTGCCGCAAGATGGCCGCATCAGCCTGCGCCTGGGCGCGCGCGCCATCGACGTGCGTGTCTCCACCCTGCCCAACGCGCATGGCGAGCGCGCCGTACTGCGCCTGCTGGACAAAAGCGAAAGCAAACTCAACCTCGAAGCCGTGGGCATGCAGGGCATTGTGCTGCGCGACTTCGAGCGCCTGATTGACCAGCCGCACGGCATCATCCTGGTCACCGGCCCCACCGGCAGCGGCAAAACCACCACGCTGTACGCCAGCCTGGCGCGCCTGAACGCCAGCCGCAACAACATCATGACGGTGGAAGACCCCATCGAATACGAACTGCCCGGCGTGGGCCAGACCCAAGTCAACAGCCGCATCGGCCTGACCTTCGCGCGCGCGCTGCGCGCCATCTTGCGGCAAGACCCGGACATCGTGATGATCGGCGAAATCCGCGACATCGAAACCGCGCAAATCGCCATCCAGGCCAGCCTGACCGGCCACCTGGTACTCGCCACCTTGCACACCAACGACGCGGCCAGCGCCATCACGCGCCTGATCGACATGGGCGTAGAGCCGTTCTTGCTCAGCTCATCGCTGCTGGGCGTGCTGGCGCAGCGTCTGGTGCGCAAATACTGCGCGGCCTGCCACGGCCACGCCCAGGGCTGCGCCCAATGCGCCCAAACCGGCTTTTCCGGACGCACCGGCGTATTCGAACTGCTGGTGGTGGGCGAAGCCATCCGCGCCCAAATCCATGCCCAGGCCGCTGAAGCGGACATCCGCAAATCGGCCCTGGCCCAGGGTATGACCCTGATGCGCGAAGACGGCGAGCGCCTCATCCAGCAAGGCATCACCAGCCGCGAAGAAGTCCTGCGCGTCACGCGCGATTGATTCAAGCGCCGCCATCCGCCACAGGCGCCGCTTTTGCACAACCTGCTTGCTGTTTTTTGAACCTTGCCCTGGCGCACGCGGGATGCGTGGCCTTTGCCCATGCAAGCGGGCAGGCCGGTCAATCCACCCGGATTCGTTCCAACCCGAAAGGCGGCAGGCGAGCAACCGCCTTCCAGTCATCGAAGCGGCCGTGTGTTGCGCGCCTTGCATCCCGGTTGCGGGTGAAGGCGCTGGCGCAACGTCCCCAAAGCCTTGCGCCTTCAGGCTTTTCCCGCGCCGCGCGTGGCGGCGCGCTTGGCCGTGCTGGTCGCGCTTTTCTTGCGCGGCTTGCTCTGGCGCGCGGGCGCTGCCTTGGGCGCGCGGGTGGCGGTTTTTGCAGCCCCGGTGGGCGTTTGCCCGCGCGTGGTTTTTTTCGCGCGCGCTGCGCTGGCCGCGGCGGCCCGCCGTTTGGGCGCGGCAGTGGCGGCGCTGCCGCTTTGTTTTTGCGCCGCTTCGCGCACGGCGGTACTGGCAATTTGCTGGAACTGCCCGGCCAGCGCGCCCCACCATTGCATCGGGTCGGCCAGTCCTTGAGCGGCGGTGGCATCGGCGCTGGCCGCTGCTGCTTGCGTTGGTACGGCGGCCTGGGGTTCGTTGGGCTGCGGGGGCGGCTGTTGCGGCGTTTCGCCCGGCGGCTCTGCCGCCGCCGCGCCCTGGCTTGTCGTGGCCTTGTGCGAATAAGGCCAATGTGCGGCAGTTTGCGTGGCATTGCCCGCGCTGGCGGCATCCGCCGCCGCGGTGTCCGCTTCGGCTGGCGGTTGGGTGGCCGCGGCGGTGAAGGCCCGCGCCACTTCGGCCATGCTCATGTTCATGCTGGAAAGCGCGGCCAGCGTCATTTTCTGTACTTCAAGCGCCTGCACCGTGGCCTTGATGGCGGCAGTGTTTTGCTCCAGCCAGAACTGCACGCTCCGCAGTTCAGCAATGCGCTTGTCGATTTCTTCCACGCTGAGCGTGGGCACGACCAGCGATTGCAAAAAGTCCAGGCCGGGAATCTGCCCCAAACCCGCGTGCCGTGATTGTGAATGGCTCATCGCTGACTCCTTCTTCTACAAGGTCTCTGGCAGCAAGCATAACGGATCGACGCGGCGCAAATCCAGTGTGCGCGCTGATTCTGGCCTGTCCTGACTGGCCCGCGCCGCTTTGCGGGCGCGCCGTCAGTGTGGCTTGTTTGCTGGCGTTTGCGTTGTTTTGCCTGCCGCGCCTTGCGTGTGCGCCGCCCCGGCGTTCAGGGCGCGCGCTGGCGCGTGCACTTGCAGTGTTTCGCGCTGGCCGTCCCGGGTTTCGATCACCAGTGTCAGCGGCACCACATCGCCCGGCTGGATTTGTTGCTTCAGATCGATCAGCATGATGTGCAGGCCGCCGGGTTTGAGTTCCACGGTTTTTCCGGCTGGCAGCGCCAGGCCATCGGGCAGCGCGCGCATTTTCATCACGTCGCCATTCATGGTCATTTCGTGGATTTCCACAGCCGCCGCCACGGGCGAGGCGCCAGAGAGCAAGCGCGCGTCCTGGCTGGCCGCAAGCTGCATGAAAACGCCCGTGGCTTTTTGCTGCGCCACGGTGGCGCGCGCCCAGGCGTCTTTGACGACGACTTGCTGCGTCTGCGCCGCCACTGCGGCAGCGGCCAGCCAGAGTGCGGAAAACAAAACCCGTGCTGCATTGCGTTTTTTCATGTGCATGCTTTCATCCAACAAATTCAAACCGGCGGCTGCCCGAGCAGCAGCGCGATGTCGTGCGCGTAGTCCTGCGCCGTTTGTTCGTGGCGCAGGCTCAGGCGCAGTTTGCCCTGGGCATCGAACACGTAGGCCTGTGCCGAGTGGTCCATGGTGTAGCTGCTGCCCGTAGGCACTTTCTTGTAGTAAATCCTGAAATCAGCGGCGGTTTTCTTCAGTTCCGCCGCGTCGCCGCGCAAGGCCATGAAGTCCGGGTCAAACGCGGTGACGTAGCTGCGCAAAATCTCGGGGGTGTCGCGCTCCGGGTCGACCGTGACCAGCAGCACTTGCAGGCGCGCGCCCTGTTCGCCCAGCAGTTGCTTGACTTCAGCGGCGCGCACCAGCGCCGTCGGGCAGACGTCGGGACACTGCGTGAAGCCAAAGTACAGCAGCACTGCCTTGCCCCGGAAATCCGCCAACTGGCGGTAGTTGCCATCGGTGTCCCTGAGGCGAAAGTCCTGCCCCCAGGCGGCCCCGGTGATGTCGATGCCGCGAAAGGCCTGTTTGCCGGGCGCGCCACCGCCGCGCGCCGTTTGCGGCGACCCCGCGCGTTCGCACGCCATCAGCGACGCGGCCGCCAGGGCCAGCAGCGCCAATCGCGCGAGGGCGCGGCGGCGTCCGGGCGACGCTGCCTGATTCATCATGGCGATACTCCGGGAAACGGCAACAAGGGCATGGCGCTGATTATGACCAGACAAGCGGCAGCGATTTTCATTGGGAAATCAGGGCCTCGTAATAGCGCATGACGCGCTCCACGTACAGCCGGGTTTCCGGGTAGGGCGGAATCTGGCGGCCATAACGGGCCACCGCGCCTTCGCCCGCGTTGTAGGCGGCCACGGCCAATGGCGTGTCGCCGTCAAACATGCGCAGCAAATCGGCCAGATAGCGGCTGCCCACCCAGGCGTTGGTGGCGGGATCCAGAATGGCTTGCCGTCCTTCCAGCGTAAACGGCGCGGCAACGCCATAGCGTCCGGCCGTTGCGGGCATCAGTTGCATCAGCCCCAGGGCGCCTTTGGGCGAGACCGCGTGGACGTTGAATGCCGATTCCGCCGCCGCCACCGCGTAGAGCAGCGCCGGTTCCACGGCGTGCTGCGCGGCTGCCGCGTCCAGGTGCGCCTTGACGCTGGCAAAGCGCGCCGATTTCAACCCCGGGGGCAGCGATGCTGGCAGCGCCGCGCCCAGCCCCGGCAGCGCGGTTGTTATGCCGCTGGCGGCAGCAGCGGCGGCCAACCGTCCCCAGGGCCGCGCCCATGGCGCGACGGGCGTTGGCACAGCGTTCCACTGCGTGCTGCGCTGCGCCTGGGGCACGGGCGTCAAATCCAGCCAGACCACGCGCCGCCGCGCCACAAAATCCGGTACGGGCCGCGGCGGCGGGCCAGATGCCGCCTGGTTTGTTGCCGCCGCATTGCCCACGTGCAGCACGCCATCGGCGTCCACAAACTGCCAGATGGCATCGCCACCTGCCGCGCGCGCCGCGCCGTGCAGGGCGGCGCACGCCGCCAGCGCGGCCAGGACGCGCCACGCGACCTGTGTCCAAGTGCGGTTTTTCAGCAGCGGATTCATGGCGCCACGGTACCCAAAGCGCCGCCTCAGCGCCACAGCCACGACCACCAGCGCCGCGCCGCTGGCCGCTCAGGGCGCGCCAGGCCAGGCAAGCGCCGCGCGCGCGTGATGCGCGCTGGCAGGCCGGCGGCCACGCAACCGGCGGGCACATCCGCGCGCACCAGTGCGCCAGCGGCCACCACCGCACCTTTGCCAATGCGCACGCCTTCCAGAACAATGGCGCCAGCGGCAATCCAGGCACCATCTTCCACCACGATGGGCGCGCGCGTGATGCGGTTGCGCGCAATCCGCACGTCGCCCTCGTCGATGGCGTGTCCCGCCGACAGCAGCTTGACGTGCGCGCCCAGCAACACGTCTTCGCCAATTTCCAGACCACCCTCGCCCGAGAGGTAACAACCCGCGTTGACGATGGTGCGCGCGCCAATGCGAATGCCCACCAGCGGATCAGCCGTCACATCGCCCAGAACCAGCCGCGTTTGCGCGTACAGGCTCACCTCGTCGGCCAGCCGCAAAAGCGGCCCGTCCGCATGGCCAAAGCGCATCACGGAAACCGTTGGATCGACGCGGCAGCGCGCGCCAAGCACATCGATTCCGGCGTGCGAGGCCGTTACCTCGGGCACTCCAAGCATGGCAGTGTTCGTTTGCATCAGTCGCCGCCGCGCAACCAGCGCCAGAAACTTTTCTTTTGCGCGGCTTGCAGGGCCACCTGCGCCGTTTGCACAGTTTGCGTCAAGGCGCGCAACTGCTCGTCCTTGCGTGCTGCCTCGGCCTCGAAATTCGCAATGATTTGCCGCGCTTCCGCAAAGGCTTTCTGGTGGTCGAGCAGCGACGCGTGTTCTTCCTCGTAGCGCAGCGTCAAGGCCTGCAAGGCCTCGCGGGCTTGCCGCGCGTCTTGATGCACGCGCACGACGTCTGCCGCCGCCGAATCGGTCGCCGTCGTCGCCGTCACCAGCCACTCATACACGTCGAACTCGCTCCACTGCCGCGCCGTGTCCAGGCGCTGCTCATCCGTCAGCGTCTGCCAGCAAGCCGCGAACTCGCTTTTTTCAACGGGCACGCGGTACGCCTGCCAGCTTTGCGGCACCCAGCCACATTCGAGCAAGACAGATTCCAGGGAGCGCCGCGTAAAAAAACGCACGTGGGTGCGATCGAGCAGCCCCGCGTCGGTGTAATCGAACAAGCCCGCGCGCAAGGCCGCCACAACCCCCGCGTAGGCGATGTTGGGCACCGAGATGATCAGGCGCCCATGCGGCTTCAGGCAGGCGCGCAAATCGCGCAGCACCTGCTCGGGTCGCCGCAAATGCTCCAGCACGTCGCAGGCCAGCACGGCGTCAAACTGGCGCTGCCCCAGCGCGGCGCGCCAGGCGTGGCCTTCATCCAGATCGGCATCGATCACCGCCACGCCATTGAGCGCGCGCAACAGGGCCAGCGCGCCGGGGTCGTTTTCCACCGCCGTAATCTGGTAGCCGCCGTCGAGCATCCACTTGGTCATCGCGCCCGGCCCCGGCCCCAGCTCCAGCACCGCCGCGCCGCTGGCTGGCAATTGCCGCAGGCAGCGCGCCGCCAGGCTCTCGCCTTGCGGATCAAACGCATAGTCGTAACGCTGGATGTCAGCCATGCTGGTCGTCTCCTGTTTCATCGCGCCGCGCGCCGTCACAATCACTGCTGGCGGGCGGCGTCCACATCTGGTTGAACACGCCCCAATGCCACCAAGCCCAAGGATACTGTCTCACATCGCGCTCCAGTCGCGCAACCACCTGGTCGAGCGCCACTTCCGGCTCCGCGGGCAATGGCTCGATCAGCAGCGACAGGCGGTCGGCAGCGCGCGAATACGTGGTCGCCTGCACCATGGCCGCGCCCGTTGCGCGGGCCAGCCGCTCGATGCCGGTGGGCAATCTGATGCGCCCGCCCAGAAAAGCATGCTCGCGCATGCGCCTGAACGACGGACTCCACGCGTCGGCCACAATCACCCACGTCTGCCCGGCCTGAAGGTCCTTGTGCACTGGCCGCAGGCTTTCAGCCGTTGTGCGC
This sequence comes from Burkholderiaceae bacterium, assembly GCA_031276435.1. Lineage (GTDB taxonomy): Bacteria > Pseudomonadota > Gammaproteobacteria > Burkholderiales > Burkholderiaceae_C > Ottowia. The sequence continues at coordinate 11,761 of JAISNB010000028.1, forward strand.
GCCGCGCCCTTCAAAATGCGCGCCAGCGATTGCGTCTTGCGGCTCAGGAAAGCCCTTTGCGCTGGCTCCAGGGCGGCGTTGTCATCGATGGGCATGGTCAAATGATTGAGCGTCATTCCACGAGCAGCCATGCCAACCAGCGATGCCATCAGCCGGTCGAAATGCGTCAGCACGACAATCACGCCGCGCCCCTGCGCTTTCAGTTGCGCCATGTGCTCCCAACCGGCCATTTCCATGCGCACCCCGCCCGGCTGCCCCAGGCGATGCAGCGCCGCCGCGTCCATCATCTCGCGGGCCAGCAAGGCCAGATGCCGCTCGGCCCATTGCGCGTAAACCCGCGCTGGCTCGCCCGGGAAAACCCGGGCAAAATTTTCGATCAGGTAATTGCGCGTGGCCAACTGCTCGGCGCGCGGCGCGTGCCCCAGCCACGCCGCCAGATGCCAGGGCAGGGCGCCTGGCATGCGGGCCAGCAGCGGGAAACCGTGGGAAAACCGCCAGTGCTTCATGCGCAAGCCAGCCACTGATGGTCCAGCCAGACCAGTCCGAATTCTTTTTTCCCTGAATTCAAAACCTTGAACGGCTGAATCAGCTCTGCCATGTCCAGCACCTGGATGCCCGAATCGTCCAGGATGTAAACACTCCACAAATACTCTCCGGACAGCAGCGGCAGGGCGGGAAAGCGGATGCGCACGCTGTGCGCGCCCGCGCCGCGCAACGGCGTCGCCTGCGGGCGAAACTGCGTGCTCGTGCCGAAAACATTGTCCTTGTCCGCCCGGACGATGGAAACGCCCACGTGAAACGCCATGTCGCCATAGGCTTCCAGGTCAAGCTCCAGCGTCAAGTCCTCAAATGAATCCACACAGGCCGGGTTGATGCCCTCTTGCGTCTGCGTGCGCAGCGACAGCAGCTTGACCATGGACACCTGGCCACTGCTGCCGCCGCCAGCCGCCGCTGTTGCCACCACCGCCATGCCGGGTTGCGCTGGCTGCTGCGCCTCTTGCGCCTGCGCTTTCAAACGGGCGTAGCGGCGGCGCTCGAACGCCTCGTACGCGGTGACCACCGCTTCCGTATTGCCAATGGCTTCCACGCGGCCATCGCGAATCCACGCGGCCCGCTGGCACAAACTGCGAATCTGGTAGAGGTTGTGCGAGCAAAACAAAATGGTCGCGCCCGCTTCGCGCAGCGCCAGAATGCGATCCAGGCTTTTTTTCTGGAAATGCATGTCCCCCACGGACAGGGCCTCGTCAACAATCAAAACTTCCGGCTCAATGGCCGTCGCCCCCGCAAAAGCCAAGCGCATGAACATACCCGACGAATACGTCTTGACGGGCCGCGCCAGTGCCTCGGGCGGCAACTCTGAAAAGGCAATGGCTTTTTCTATGAAGCGCGCCATTTGCTGGCCGCCCAGGCCATGCAGCGCCGCCATGAAACGCATGTTGTCGTAACCGGATTCCTCGGGGTGGAAACCTGCTCCCAATTCCAGCAAGGCGGCCACATGGCCCGAACGCTCAACCGCGCCCCGGGTGGGCCGGATGGTGCCTGCCGCAATTTTCAGCAAGGTGCTTTTGCCCGCGCCGTTCTCGCCAACCAGCCCGAAAGTCTCGCCCGGCTGAACCGCGAAATCCACGCCCGCCAAAGCCTCGAAAACGCGGTGCTTGCGCCTGCCGGTCAGCCACTCCCACAGGCGGTCTTGCGGACGCGCGTACACCGCATAGTGCTTCTCGACATTCTTGAACCGGATGGACATGGCAGCCGCGCCTCGCCTTTTTTCCTACAGCGCCTCGCCAAGGGCCGACTTCATGGAGCGGAAAAACCACCACCCGCCGCCGCCAATCAGCAGCACCCACGCCAGCAAGGCCCAAAGCGTGCCGTTCGGCATGGGCAAATGCAGCACGCTGGCCTGGAGCGCCAGAATCAGGCAGGCCACCGGGTTGAGCAAGAACCAGGCGTGAAACCGCTCGGGCACCTGCGCCATGGGATAGACGATGGGCGTCAGGTAAAACCAGAGCTGAAGCACAAACACCACGCCCGCGCCCACGTCGCGCCAGAGAAAATTGGCCATGCTCAGCAAAAAGGTCATCCCCATGGTCAGCACCACTTGCGCGACCAGCAGCAGCGGCAGATACGCCCAGGACGGGTAAACACCCACGCCTTTGACGCGGCAAATCAGCAAGAACAGCGCGTAGCCCACCACAAACGTTGGCAAGGTACTGCCCACGGCCACGCTGGGCAGGATTTCCGCCGGAATCGGCTGCTTGCGCAAAAAATCCTCATGCGCCACCAGACAGCCAACGCCCCGCCCCACCGCGTCGACAAACGGCAGCCAAACCACCAGACCGGCCAGCAGATAGAGCAAATAACCGCCACTGGTTTCAAGACCGGGAATGCGAATGGCCAGGATATGACCAAACAGCACGTAGAAAATGCCCAGCATGGCCACCGGCTGGATCACCGCCCAAAGCGCGCCCAGGGCCGATCCGGCATAGCGCGTTTTCCACTCGCGCGCCAGCCAGTAGCGCCACAGCACAACGCTCTGGCGCCAGCCAGCGCGCGCGCGCGCTGCTGGCTGCTGCATCAATGCTGTGGCGTGCTGCTGCTGTGGCATGGGTCAAATGGCGGCGCTTGCGGCGCGCTGCTGCCCGGCGGCATCGTCGCCTGCGTCGTCTTGCGTTGAAACATGCGCCTGCGCGTTGGCGCCAGGCGCCGCGCGCACGCGCTCAAGCCCGTCGACAAACGCTTGCGCCGCGCTGCCCCAGTGCCTGGCGCGCGCAAACGCCTCGCCGCGCGCGCTGAGCTGGGCGCGCCGCGGCGCATCGGTCAGCAAGGCCGTGATGGCGTCGGCCAGGGCCTCTGGCGTCGCGTCGGCCAGGGCGGCCACATCCGCATCGAGCAGCCACTGCACATTGTCTCCGCGGTTGGACACCACGCAGCATCCGCACGCCATCAACTCCAGCGGCAGCAGCGAGATATTGGTCAAAGACAGCACCAGCGCCACATCGCACTGGCTGAACAAATCGGGCAACTCGTCCACCGAAATCGTGCCCGCGCTGTGATGTGAAAACGCAATGTGGTAGGCCGTTGTGTCCCAGCCCGCAAAAATGAAATGCGTTTGCGGCAGGCGTTTGGCAACCTCGCCCAACGCCAGCAAGCCCAGTTCAAAGGCGCGGCGCGGCGTGGGTGGCCGGGCATAGAAAAACACCCGCCTGATGTGCGGCTCCCGGCGCGGCAGCCGCTTGAACCGCTCCTGATCCACGCCAAAACCCACGGCATGCGTTTGCATGCCATACGCGCGCGCCAGTTTTTCGGCCAGCCAGTGGCCCGCCGTTATCCCGAAAAACCCGAAGCGGTAGGTGTTTTCAGCCAGCACGTATTCCGAACCCATGGGAAAGAACCAGGGTTCGAAATCCTGCACGTAATAAATCTTGTGCCGCGCGCCCTCGAAGGCGCGCACGGCATAGGCCGTGTCCCACCCGGTTGCCACCGCGAATTCGCAAGGCGCTACCCGCTTCAGCCCGACCCTGACTTGCGCCTCGACCGGGGAAAAATGGCGCCGGATGATCCGGCGCGCCTCGGCGGCGTTGTGGTGCTGCGTGGGCGTGACAATGTAAATCGTAGACTCGAAACCCATGCGCTCCAGATACCAGATCATCCTGAAAATGTTCATGTGCCCGCCAGAGCCGATGTTGAAATCAGGAATAAACCAGGCCAGCGTATTTTTTGCGGCCACGCCGGGCAGCGCCGCAATGGGTTTGGACCAGACAAAATCGAAATGCTGGAAAACGTCTATGGCAGCCCCGCGCATGGGACGGCCATGGCGCAGCCTGCGCCACACCGCCACCAGCGCGCGCCACGCGCCTTCTTGCCGGGCCAGGGCAATTACCCGCAAAAGCCGGTTCTTGTTTTTCTCAAGCATGCGCTTTTTATCCCCTTGTCTGAAGCAACTGATCCCTGGAGATCAGGCGCTGCATGGCCCCGGGCAGCCGCTGATGGTGTGTGCCCAGATATTGCCCCAGCACGCGGGCCGCCTCGATCAAACCCATGTACATGGCATCGGGCAGCAGCAGCAACTTGCCGCCGCGCCGTCCGGGCTGTGTTTTCAGCCATTGCCAGTCGCGCCGCGCCAAGCCCAGGCAGCAGCGCAACGCCTGCGCCAGACCGCCTTGCAACTCGTAGCCAAAATATTTGCGAAACGAGCGCGCCTCGTCAAAATTGCGCTGCAACGTTTCCCAAATGCCGAAATCGTGCGAATGATAGACCCGCGCATCGGGCACATAAGCCTTGGCGTAGCCTTGCTCAATGGCCCGCAAGGCCCATGTCTGGTCTTCTGAAAACGCCACGTCGGGAAACGGCAGCCGCTCCCAGACCGAGCGCCGCAAACAGGCATTGTTGCTGGAAAAAAAGTGCAGCCACTGGCGATACCCGGCGTCACTGCTGAAGCGATCCGCGTCTTCCAGCCGCACCACCGACAGCGCCTGGCCAAAGCCCGCAAAGTGCGCCTCCAGCTCGCGCCGCGTCACATAACGCGCCTGCGGATAAGCCAGATGCGCGCCAAACGCCCCGGCCACCGACGGATCGGCGTCGCACCCCTGCACCAGATTGGTCAGCCATTGCCGATCCGCGGGCTTGGCATCTTGCGTGATGAACACCAGAAACTTGCCGCTGGCAAGCGCCGCCAGCCGGTTGCGCGTCTTGCCGTGCCCGAACTCCGCAGGCGCGATGCACTCCACGCGCACGCCCCTGCGCCGCGCGCACTCCACCGAACCATCCGTGGAGCCGGAATCCATGACAATGACCTCGAAAGGCCAGCGCGCCTCTTGCGCCAAAACCGCGTCCAGCACCTCGCCCAACAACGCACCGCCGTTTTTGACTGGAATCAAAACAGACGCCTGAACTTCAGCAGTCAAGTGCAAACCTTGAAATCAAAATGCGATGGCCGCGCGCGCTACGCGCGCAGCCGGAAATTGTAGGACTTTTGTCCCTGCGCGCCATGCGGGAAGGCGGTGGATGGCTCCGGGTCTGCGGCCCTTGCAATGGCGGGGTTTTGGGCGTTCGGTTTCATTTGTTGCGATCATGGTCGCCGCGTCATTGCGAGCGAAGCGCGGCAATCCACAATAGCGCGGGTAACTGAATGTGAACGCAAACACCGCTCCTCACGAGGGGGTTTTGAACAGCGCCTTCACCGCGGCCGCGTCAATCTTGACGCCATGGCGCTCGAAAAGGCTGGCGCGCAAGTCCTCACGGCTTTTTTGCTTGCAGTACTGCTCGGCGCGCGTTGCCGCCGTTGCCGCAACCTCGTTCCAGGCCGCCTGCCTGCTCTCGCGCTTGCCTGTCACCAGGAACAGGTAACCAAAATCGCCGTCGCGCACGGGGCCAACCAAGTCGCCGCTTTGGGCGCTGCCCAGAGCCTGCATGATGGTGTTGTCCCCTTCCAGATTGACCCAGCCCAGATCGCCCTGCGGATCCAGGATGTAAACCGTCGCGGCCTGCCGCGCCACCTGCTCCATTTTTTTCTGGCCCGAGGCAACGGCTTGCGCTTGTTCAAACAACCAGCCCATGGCGGGTTTGTCCTCAAGCCGCGCGTCAACCGGCAGCATCACGCGCGTCAAGCGAACCGCGGCCGGGATGCGAAAAGCCTCCGGGTTGCCGTCAAAATACTGCCGCGTCGCAATCACGTCGGCGGGCTTTTCACACGCGGGCAGCAGTTTTCTCAGAACGGCCAGACTGTAGGCGGCGTCAAACCGCTCCGGCGCATCGCCGCCAGCCTTGGGCACACCAATGCGCGAGCCTTCCAGAATCAAAGCGCGCATCATCGCCATGTCTGTCAGCACCGCGTGCACGCCAGAAGCGTTGCGCGCCGTGGCCCGCTGATCCAGAAAACGATCCAGATAGGCCGACAAATCGGCCTGCGTGATCGTCTCGCCGTCCAGGCGCACCAGCACCGTTGTCGGGGCCGTTTCAGCCGCGGTTGCGCCAGCCGCAGCCGTCGCTGCTGCTTCCCGCTCCGCCGCGTGTGCTGGCGCTGGCGCCAGCGCCAGCATAGCCGCCGCCAGCGCCACCGCTTGCGCCATGTGCGCGAAAAACCCGTTGCGTCGTCCGTTGTTGTCTTGGTTGAACACCTTGTTCGCTCCGTTCATTTCTTTATTCCAATGTTTCGGTGGCCTGCTCCCAGAGCGGGCCGTAAATCACGTCAATGGCGCTGCCTGCCGAGTTGAGAACCACCACATCCAGCGCGCCATCGGCATCCACATCCACCAACTGCAATCCGGTTGAAAACCCACTGGTCTTGAGCCAGCGCGTCTCAAGCACCTGGCCTGCTGCGTCAAAGCGTTGCAAGCCCAGGCGCCGGTCGTCGCCCCAAATCACCAGGTCATCTGACAGCGGCGCGGCGGCAACGTTCCCGCGCGGGTTGGATTCCAGGTACTGCACCGCGCCGCTTTGCATGTCTATGCGCGCGTTCTTGCCGCCTGTTTCCAGCGCAACATAAAGCCATTTGCCCGATGGCGACGGACGCGCATGGCGTGCCACCGCGTCAAACTGCGCCAAATCCCTGATGGCCGCCGCCGAATCCATGCCCGTTGCAATCACCTTGCGATCCTTCAGGCACGCCACAGTCAGCCCCGCTGCCGGAGCGTCAGGCGCGTATTGAATGCGTGTCGGGTGCCAGGGCGCTTCGCACCAACTCTGGCTTTGCACCTGTGCCAAATCCGGCTTGGCTGACGCCCACCGCACCCAAGCCACATTCTTGCCGCTGTACGGCGTGACAAGCAGCGTGTAATCGCCTTCATCGGCCCGCACCAAAACCACATCGCGCGGCGCAAAACCCACCCGGATTTGCTGCGTGCGCCGCAGCTTGTCGCCCTCGACACGGAAAATGTCCAGACTGTGCGACTCCTCAACCGCCGCGGCCAGCAAGTCGTCGCTCAGCCAAACGGCTGAATCTGGGTGGTAGGCCACGCCTTGCCGGTCCAGCAGGCGCGCGCTGCGGCCTTGCAACTTGTACAGAGCAACGGCGTTGCGCTCGTGCTCTATGGCCACCAGCAGGCAGCCTCCACCACCCGGCGGACAGCGCACCTCACCGCCCCAAACATGCGGAGAATCCAGCTTGATTTGCGTGGCCGCTGCCTGCGACGCGCCTGCCGCTGGCGGTGTGGTGCCAGCACCTTCCACCAGCGCGCCATTGCCATGGCAGCCCGCCAGAAACAACGCGCCGAGCAAAGCGGCTGCAGCGGTAGTAGCAACAAATTTCATGCTCATGAATTGAAAGTCCTGAAAGAGAAACAGCGCCTGTCATAGAGCCTGTTTGCAATCCTGAAAGTTCCTTCTCCCCAAAGTGGGCGAGGACAAGAAATGCGCCGACGCTTCGCGCCCTGCACCCAAAAGGCAGGGGAGAAA